>CAZOMH010000387.1:0-4953 GCA_964580415.1 uncultured Nitrospirales bacterium | reverse complement strand
ATGTGCACGGGCTGCACCCGGAAATCATCAAGCTGCTGGGCCGCCTGAGCTACCGCACCTCCTACGGCCAGAACGTGCTGCGCCACTCCATGGAAGTGTGCCACATCGCCGGCCTGATGGCCGCCGAACTGGGCTGCAATATCCACGAGGCCAAGCGGGCGGGGCTCATCCATGACCTTGGGAAAGCGCTGACCCACGAGGTGGAGGGTTCCCACGCCATTCTGGGCCACGACCTCTGCAAGCGCTACGGCGAGCCGGAAGCCATCGCGAACGCGGTCGGCGCGCACCACGGTGAAATACCGATGAACACGCTTACGGCGGTGCTCGTGCAGGCGGCCGACGCCATGTCGGCCTCGCGTCCCGGTGCCCGGAGTGAAATGCTCCAGAACTACATCAAGCGGCTGGAGCAGCTTGAACAGATTGCCATTGACTTCCCCGGCGTGGACAAGGCTTTCGCCATCCAGGCCGGCCGCGAAGTGCGCATCGTGGTCCAGCCGGACAAGGTGAGCGACGCCGAAGCGGTCCAGCTTTCCCGCGACATCGCCCGCAAGGTCGAGGCGGAGATGACCTATCCCGGCCAAATCCGTGTGACCGTCGTGCGCGAAACCCGGTCGGTGGAAATCGCGAAGTAAACCCAAGATTACGCATATCCCCCCGGCACCGAAAGGCGCCGGGGGACTTTTTGTTTTGGGCATGGGACCGATGATGGTACCGGCGGGACGCAGAAGACAAGGCCAGCGGGACGCTGGCGGTACGGGGGCAAGGCCGCTGCGGAGCCGGTCGGTCTTGTTGAGCCTGTCAGAGTCGGGCACGCCGTTCATGTCCGTCGGACGGAAATCGATCATTGGAAGCCGCCGGGCGCATGGGACTACAATAACGCAATGCGTATCTTATTCATTGGCGATATTGTGGGCCGTCCGGGCCGCCAGGCGGTGGCGCGGCATCTTCCCGAACTCCGTGAACGGCACAAGATCGAACTGGTTGTGGCGAATGCGGAAAACGCGGCGGCCGGGCTCGGCGTGACGCCGGTGCTCATTGCGGAACTGCGCTCGCTCGGGGTGCAGGTGTTCACACTGGGCAACCATGTGTGGCGCAAGACCGAGATGGTCAACGGTATTTCGGGCATTCCCGACACGGTGCGTCCGGCCAATTATCCGGAGGGGACGCCGGGCCGCGGCAGCCTGCTCTTCACGCTGCCCGACGGGCGCACGGCGGGCATTGTGAACCTGATGGGCCGGGTATTCATGGAACCGATCCGCTGCCCTTTTTTGCAGGCCGACATGGAAATTGCGGCGCTGTCGCGCCAGACCAGGATCATCCTGGTCGATATCCATGCGGAGGCGACGTCGGAAAAGGTGGCTTTGGGCTGGTATCTGGACGGACGGTGTTCGGCGGTGCTGGGCACGCACACCCACGTGCAAACGGCGGACGAATGGGTTTTGCCCCACGGCACGGCGTACATTACCGACGCGGGCATGTGCGGCCCATGCCATTCGGTCATCGGCATGGATTCCAGAACCGTCATCGAAAAGTTCCTGACGTCGATGCCGCGCAGGTTTGAAGTTGCCGGCGGCCCGGTGATCTTTTCGGCCGTGCTCATCGACGTGGATGAAATAACGGGCCGCGCCACCGCCATCAGGCGGTTCCTGCTGCGGGACAGTTAATCCGCCGCGGACACTTCGGCCCCGGGAAGCGTATCTCTGCGAAGGTCCACGAGTTTCCCCCCTTCAATGCCAAACTTGGACGGGATCACAATGCCGCAGGACACGATGGTCTTGAGCGCATCCTCGACGCCGATATCCACCGGAATCGCGTCCTTCTCCGGCATGATGACGAGATAGCCCAGATGCAGATGGTTGGACGGCAGGAACACCGTGACCAGCTTTTCCCCGTCCGCGGTGCCCGCATTCTCATTGGCGATGAAACCCAGCGCATAGCGCCTTTCCATCGGGTATTGAACCAGCACGACCTGGCGGAAGGAATTCCCTTTTTCGGAATAGAAGGGTTCAATCAATTGCCGCACCACGGAATAGATGGTGCGGATGAACGGAAGCCGGTCAAAAATGAATTCGACGAGCCGCACCAGCCGTTTGCCGATGTAATTCTGGGCGAACATGCCCACCGCGAACAGCAGCACGACGATGATGGCAATGCCGATGCCGAAGAAATACTCGCCCAGCACATCCCGAAGAAACGGCTTGAGCAGGTCGTCCACATAGGTGACGAGCCACACGAACACCTTGAGCGACACCACCACGGGCAGCAGTACGAACAGCCCCGTCAGGAAATACCGCTTAAAGCGCTGCTTTATCTTGTGGAACATTGGCGAATCCTTGTACTGACTACGGACCGACTGCTAGAGACGACCGCCGATTGGTCCTGCGGCCCGGCGCGCCGACAACCGCAAGGATTTCCCGACGCGGATATTGGACACGCATTTCGATTCGGTCGTTTCGTTTTTTTCCGCAACAAACACCGTTTTCGCCCTTTCCGCCCATGGAACGAATGGAATACTACGGCCTTCGCGCGCAATTGACGCGCGCAGGGCTGACATCCCCCGCAGACACCCGTAATACAACGCTTCTCCACGGCAACTCAGGGGACAGCCGCGCCGGGACACATTGGAATGCGCCATCCGCGTCCGGCAAGAATAAATCATCCGCCGGACACCTCGTTGGAAGTGTCCGGCGGACGGGTGTTACTGCTGGATATATGCTCAGTCCGTGCTGACGTGGGCCATGGAAATCAGGTCATCGTTGTCAAAGGCGACCGGGCGGCTGGAACCGCTGCCAAACTGAAGGGTGAACGTGTCTTTGGACACCTCATAGATTCCGAAGGTCGTCCTCGGCGTGTTGTCAATAATCTGGAAGGGCTGAATGCCGACCCATGACTGGGTAATCTTGAAATTGATCTGTTTGGGGTCCTTGAATGCATTAATCTCGTAGGTCCCCTCGAAACCGCCGGTCAGCGTTGTGTAAACGAACGTGTCGTCGTTGATAACCATCCTGTTGGTGACGGTTGTGAAACCGCCCACCGTTACCGACGCCTCCCAGGTGCCCTGCAACTGGCAGGAATCAATGCCGAAACAGGCGGTCCCCGGACACCCCGTGAGCCCGACGGCGGCGAGCACACAAAGACCCAACACAATTGACTTCTTTAACATGACTATCCCTTTCCTGTGTTAATGCACGGCTTCACGCCGTCCGGCCTTCACCCGCAGTATTATACAGGAAACCGGCAGGAATGTTACATGCGCGGGAAGCCCAAACCGTGAACACGGGCGCGGGCATCCTGGACGGCCATGTGCCGGTTGACGGGAATATCCCCTCTCCCCCCCTGCGCCGATTCCCTTTCACCCGATCCGGCGGGTTGGGATATACTTGGACGGTCGTTTTGGTCTTTTGCGGGCGCAGACCGACACTGCGGACCGCATCTCAACGCCGTGCCGGACACGAGGACATAGCATGCATCCCCATATCGTTGTGCGAATCGTTCTTCTGCTGCTGGCGGCGCTTGCAGGGGCGGGTTGCGCCACCGTGGCACAAGCGCCCGACGACCGGGCACAGGTCATGAGTGTGGTCCGGCTATGGAAACAGTGCCTTCTTGCAAACGACCCGGCACGGGTCATGTCCCTCTATTCGGAGGATGTGGCTTCGGAGTTCGGCGACCGGGCGGAAATCACCAACATCATGACGGAGTTGGCGCAGCGCATGGTTGATGAGGACGGCCGCATCGACATTGAGAATGCCGATCTCGTCGTCGACGGGGACAAGGCCTCGATGAAACCCATTTCCATCGGCACGCGCAAGGGCGCGGTTTGCAGAAGCCTCTATCTGGCGAAAACAGACGGGCGCTGGCTCATTGTGGAACTGGGCAGGAAGTAAGGGACGAAAGGGACAACTCCCCCGCCCCTTCGGGCCGCCCCCTTCGGAAGGGGGACTTGGGGCGGGCGCGCAGTCAGGTTGTGGCGGAATGAATCCCCAAGCTGACTCTTGTCCCCGCCATCTTCAACAGACGGGTTGGGGCTATCCGCTTTTCGTAAGGTTCACTTTGCGGCTCTGGATGTCAGCAACCGCCGGACGCAGCAGGGAACAGGTGGGCGGGGCGCCGGGTTCGAAGGGGGCATCACCGATCAACTCAAAACCGAAGCGCTCGTAATAGGCCACGTTCTTTCGATCATGGGTGATTACATAGGCCGGGAGACCCTGCTGGTCCGCCTGGCTGAGCACGTGCCGGATAAGCGCCGTGCCGGAACCGGTGCGCTGGCGCGCGGGGTCGGCGCCGATCACCTCCAGGGACCAGTGCGGCCCATATATCTCGCCATGGTGACGCCGATCAACGTCATGCAACGCCCCAAGTCGCCGGAAAGGCATTTCCCAGCCGATATGCAGCGGTGTGCGCAGGAAACCGGCACGGAGGTAGCGCCACACACTCAGGCCGCGCCAGTATTGGGGCGGCGTCCAAAGAGCCACGCCACTGCCGTCCTCCGTGATGAACGCGCCGCCGACCTCCCGGTACATCGCCACTGTTCGCAAGTACAAGAAACGCAGTTGATAGGCCCGTTTCGCGGGGTCGGGAAACAGGTATCGGTTCAGTGAGAAATCGAAGAAGGCACGGAGCAGCACTTCGGCCGCCTCGCGGCATTCATCGGGTTCGACGGGTCTAACCTGCATTTGACGGTCTCCTTGGGGGGCGATCAGGACATGCCTCTTATCGCAGCCCGTCAACGCCCCATCTTTCCCGCCCATTCGGGGACGGCGGTCATGGCGTCGGCGAAGTTGTGAACCACGTCGGTGTGGCAGTCTTCCTGCCAGCCGCCGCGGGTGGAATTTCCGGCTTGGGCGCACTGCGCGGGGGCGCCGTCGTTGTCGATAAAGTAGGTCATCCAGTTGAGGTTGCGGAAGGCCATTTCCCTGTACTGTTCTCCGCCGCCCGCGGCGTAAAACAGCGCGG
>CAZOMH010000386.1:0-4955 GCA_964580415.1 uncultured Nitrospirales bacterium | reverse complement strand
ACGCCGCAGCCACAAAGCGCGTGCTTATTGGGTTTCCCTGCAGCCAGCCAAAAATTAAGTGCGGATTGGGGTAACGCCTGTTGAGATGACGCCTCCGGGCCGCGCCTTGACACGGACCGGGGCGAATGGCAGTCTAGTGGGCACTCAACGGAGTAAGAAATCATGAAAGTCCCTGTATGTGCGGTGGTGGCGGCGGTCGTTACGGTATCGTTGGCGGCCATGGCGGCGCCGCCGACCGTGATTAGGAACGTTGTCGTCCACAAGGAGGCCGGGGGCTTCGGGGGCTGGCCCGCAAACAACGGTCTCTGGGCATGGGGCGACGAGATCGTGGCGGGCTTCATCCAGGGCACGTTCAAGAACAAGACTTCGGGCCATGCCCTTGACGAGGACAAGCCTTTAACCGCCCTCTTCGCCCGCAGCCTGGACGGCGGAGAGACCTGGCGGGTGGAAAAACCGGCCGTCAATGAACCGGCGCCCACGGACTGTCCCGGAGGCATCGACTTTACCGTGCCCGATTTCGTGATGGCACTGCGCATGGTCTCCAGCGAGGAGGGCTATTCCCGCTTTCTGTGCTCCACCGACCGCTGCCGCACCTGGTCCGGTCCCTTCAATCTGCCCGCCTTCGGCCGCAAGGCCGTGTCGGCCCGCACGGACTACCAAGTACTCGGCAAGAATGACCTCATCGCCTTCATGACCGCATCCAAAGACAACGGCCAAGAGGGGCGTCCTTTCTGCACACGCACCACCGACGGCGGAAAAACCTGGGCGTTTGTCTCCTGGATTACCCCCGAACCCGACGGCTTCGCCATCATGCCCTCCACCGTGCGGTTGGGTCCGGAGTCCTTTCTCACCGCCATCCGCCGCGATGAAAATCACCTCGGTTTCCTGGACCTGTACCGTTCCGACGACACCGGCAAAACATGGCAGTACCTGGGCAGGGTGGTCGGGCAAACCGGGGACAATCCCCCCGCCATGATCAAGCTCAACGACGGACGCATCGCGCTCAGTTACGGATACCGCGAAGCGCCCTACGGCCTGCGCGCCAAAATCAGCGCCGACGACGGCAGGACTTGGGGGGAAGAAATCATCCTGCGGCAGGACGGCGGCTGCTGGGACCTGGGCTATCCGCGCATCATGCAGCGCACCGACGGCAAACTGGTGAACGTCTATTATTACAACGATGCCCCGGATCAGGAACGGTACATCGCCGCCACCATCTGGGACCCCGGCACAGCGGAAAAATAGCCGCAGAAAAACACTTTGGCCAACTGGCGCGAAGGGTTTTCGTCTTGCTCTTGCTCTTGCTCCAGTTTTGGATCACAGAAATAACGAGATTAACGGGACCCTTTCTGGAAAGAACCTTGTGTAACTTTCATGGTTCTCACGAATTTCGAACAAGATTAGAGAGCAGGAGCAGGAGCAAGAAAGAAGATCAAACAGCCCTCGCCAATCGGCTAAACAGTAATGCCGCAAAAAAAAGAACCGGCCCTGCGGCAGGCCGCAGAGCCGGGAATCATCAACACTTGGGCGACGCAGAACCTAGAAAATGAATTCCGGTTCCAATACCGCCTCATAATTGACCTCTTTGTCCGTGAAGGGGAAACTGGTCGCCTCGAAGACGCCCGTTCCGGTGCGCATGACCGCGCGGGCCGTGCCGAGCACAGGAGCCACGCCAATCAGATAGCCCAGCGGCTTGCCCTTCTTGAGATTCTTGTCGAAGGTCATGGGAATCTCGGCCCAGCCGAGCATGACATTCGACAGCCCGCGACCCAGCTTGGTCAGCGACTTTTCCAAGCCGGTCGGCTTGGGCAGGTCCACGTCCGGATTATAAGTCTGGGCGGAAACCACTGTTGCGGCAAGCACGGCCATCGCCGCGAGCACCAGCGCGATACGTTTCGTACTCAAAGCACCATCCTCCGCGGTAACGAAACAGGGCACCAAAAACCCTCTCTCGACTCTGGTTCAGTGTAGCACAGGCCTTCGCAGTTGTCAACAGTTAATCCCCGCCCTCGAAGCGTGAAAACGGAATCTGTGAAATTTGCCATTTTCTGCTCTTGCGCACTTTGGCCGGGAGATCTCTTTGCCCTGTATTCCGCCAGTTTGGGAACGCATATTGGAACCGGTTGCAAACACGTATACCCCCGGCATCCTCCCAGGACCATGGAACCGCAGCCGGGCACATACGGCCCCCCTTCACGCCCGTTCACGGGCCGGGCATGTGCGAAGGCTGTCCTTGCCGCCGGGAAGGACCGGCGGCCCGTTCATCGGAGGGTGCAGGATGCGCCCTCGCCGCAGCTTTGGCAGCCTGAACGCCAGACATGACCCTCGCGGGCCAGCAGTTCATCGGCGGCGGCCGGCCCCCAACTGCCTGCGGAATAGCCGTACATGGGCGAGACCTCCGGGGAACTCTCGTAGCCGTGGAGCACCGGGTCTATCAGTCGCCATGCCGCCTCGATTTCGTCGCTCCGGGCAAACAGGGAGGCATCGCCCTTCAGCGCGTCCAGCAGCAGCCGCTCATAGGCATCGGGCAGAACAAAACCGGGATAGGCGTCGCGGTACTGGAAATTCATGTTGACCGAGTGCGACTCGGCGGCCGTGTCGGGCACCTTGGTCTCAAAGCGAAGCTGCACGCCCTCGTTGGGCTGGATGCAGATGGACAGCATGTTGGGTGTAAAGTGGGCGTTTTCCCCGAGCTTGAACATAATGTCCGGCGGCGCCTGAAACTCGACGATGATGGTGCTGGTCCGTTCGGCCATGGCCTTGCCCGACCGCAAATAGAAGGGCACGCCCTTCCACCGCCAGTTGTCGATGTGCAGCTTGAGCGCGGCGTAGGTGGGTGTGGCCGAATCGGGCGCGACGCCCTCGGCGGCCCGGTAGCCTTCATACTGTGCGCGCACGGTGTTGCCCGGGTGAATCGGGCGGAGTGTCCCGAGCACCTTGGCCTTCTCGTTGCGGATCGCGTCCGCATTGAGCGAGGCCGGCGGTTCCATGGCCACCAGCGCAAGCAGTTGCAGCAGATGGTTTTGAAACATGTCACGCAGCACGCCCGCCTTGTCATAGTACCCGGCGCGGTGGCCCACATCGACCGTCTCGGACACGGTCACCTGGATGTTGGACACATAGCGACGGTTCCACACCGGTTCAAACAGGGTGTTGGCAAAACGCAGGAACAGAATATTCTGCGCTGTCTCTTTCCCGAGGTAGTGATCGATGCGGTAAACCTGATCCTCGCGAAACGCGGCGTGAACCTGCACATTAAGCGCGCGGGCGGAGGCAAGGTCTTCGCCAAAGGGCTTTTCGATGATAATACCGCGCCGCCCCCCCGCGTCGTTGTTCATGCCGGCCGCCGCCAGATGGCCGCAGGCGGGACCGTAGTATTCCGGAGACGTGGCCAGGTAATAGAGCCGGTCCGTCGGACCGGCCTCAAGCATGTTCAGATGGGACTGGAGCCGTTGATAGTCCCCGGGACTGTCCAGATCGCCCCGGAAGTAGTGCAGCTTCTCCTCCAGTTCCGACCAGGTCGCGTCGTCGTAGGTCGGGGCGCTGTGCTCGCGGGTGCCGTCGCGCAGCCGTTCCCGGAAAAAGCCGTCGGTCCAGTCTCTCCGGGCAACGCCAATGATTCGGATATCCCCTGGCAGCCGCCGCTTCTTGAAGTTGTTGTAGAGTGCCGGTATCAGCTTGCGCTGCGTCAAGTCGCCCGAAGCGCCGAAGATGACCACCGTTGCGGGAATTGTGCCTGTGTTCAGTGTGCTCATGGTCGCATGTCTCCCAGCCGTGCCGACGCAGCCGCGTCAATATACCACTGCAGCGTGCCGGCACACGGGGAAACACGCCGCGCGGGCAACCCCTTCCCCGGCGCGTCCGCACCCAGCACTTCGGCGAGCGCCTCCGCCTTCCCCGCGCCGGCCGTCACGAAGACAATGTGGCGGGCGTTGTTTATGACCGGCAAGGTCAGCGTGACCCGCTCGGGCGGCGGCTTGGGGGAATCGAAGACGGGTGCCGCCCAGCGTTTGGTCTCGTCCAGCAATGGATGGCCCGGAAACAACGACGCCGTGTGCCCGTCCTCGCCCATCCCGAGGAGAATTAGATCAAACCGGGGCGCCTGCCCCGGCGCCGGCGCCAAAAATTCCCGCAAGTACTGCTCGTACGCCCTTGCGGCGCCGTCGGCGCCGCGTTCTGCCTCCAACACATAGACCCGGCCTTCCGGGAGCGGGACGTGCCGAAACAGATGTTCGTTTGCCAGCGCATAATTGCTGTCGGGGCTGGTCGGCGGCACGCAGCGTTCGTCCGCCCACAACACATGCCATGCGGACCAGTCGATCTGGCCGTTTCGGGAGTGCTCGATCAGGCCGGGGGCGATCAATTCCACCAGTGAACCGCCTGAAAAGGCGACCACGAACCGACCCCGTTCGGCGATGGCCTGCGCCGCCAGATGAACCGCCGCGGCGGCTGCGGCCGCGCCCGCTCTTTCGCGGGTGCTGCTGATGTTGATCCCGGGGCTCATGTTTTGCGGCAGACGCTGTTCGCAGACAGGAGGCCTGTTGCGGGGAACACCATGGCTTGTCCGTATGAATACCGCGTTGATGTTGTCTTCATAATCCCGGTCTTTCATTCTCCCGTTCCTGAGGCACCGCGTTATGACGGCCCGCATATATGCCGGTGAGAGCGTAACCAGATTTTACAACGGGGTCAACATGGTTCATGAAAAGCAAAACGCCGGCGGCGCGCGGCATGACAGGAAGATCAGGCTGCGGAATGTGGCACACGGCGGCGGCGTTGTTGCCACAGGAGAGTTATTCATGAGAAAACGGTTGCGTATTGCGGGACTGGGCGCGCTGGCCGGTTTGATGCTGCTGGCCGCGGCGCTGTCAATGACGGCGGGCTGTATCCGCTGCGAGCAGTCGATCCGGGTGAAATCGACCCGTCCGCCGCAGTTGCGCGCGTCAATGTAACGG
>CAZOMH010000385.1:0-4960 GCA_964580415.1 uncultured Nitrospirales bacterium | reverse complement strand
GTAGACGATGGACTCGGCAACGCTCTTCTTGCCGCAAACCATGACCGTGCTGATAAACTTGGCGACCACCGTGCTGTTCCATTTCGGATCGGGCAGCGGGGTCCGCTTTACTATTTCTCTGCGTCTCGCCATCGCTTAACCTAAGTCCTGTCGCGCAGTTACGCGCCGTTAGGCCCTTGTTTACTTCGCCGCCTTCGGCCGCTTCACGCCGTACTTGGACCGGCTGACCCAGCGTCCGGCATGCACTTTCTTGCCGCCCTGGTCTTTCACGCTCGCCGTGCCGCCGCAGTCGCCTGTCGCATCCAGCACGCCACGAATAAGGTGGTAGCGGACGCCCGGAAGATCCTTTACACGACCGCCGCGCACCATCACCTGCGAGTGTTCCTGCAGGTTGTGGCCCACGCCTGGAATATAAGTCGTGACTTCCATGCCGTTCTTGAGGCGGACACGGGCCACTTTGCGAAGGGCCGAATTCGGCTTCTTCGGCGTCATGGTAAACACGCGTGTGCATGTCCCCGACGCTTGGGGGCAGGCCTTGAGCGCCGGCGACTTCGTCTTCGTCACTACCTTTGTGCGGCAGTTTCGAACCAATTGGTTGATGGTCGGCAAGACAACTCTCCTTGCGTGAATCGCTGGGGACTCCGCAGACACATGGCACACCATGACCGGTACGCCTGGCCAGAGAAACTAAAGATTCCGTTCAGACAACGGAGCGAAAGAATAACATATCCACAGACCGATGTCAAACTAATTTTCCCCGCGCGTTTTCATCTCCTTTCCGGGGCCTCAAAGTGCCCTTTTGTAAAGAGATTACCGACGGCCCGGTCTGAGAATTCCATGCGCAATTATTGCGACTTGAAAAGGAGGGCAGCAAGACTATCTTGTGCTTTTGTTCATGGCAGCGTATCCGCAGTACAGAAAAGGGCGGCACATCGGGGATTTCTTTGATTGACCCAACGCTTATTTTAAGAAGATATATTAAGTATCTTTGCCCCATCACAAATCGCACACGTTCTCTCTCTTTTGCAGGCCCGGCACACCGCATGCTATCTTCCCCGCCATGACACGCAGCAACACAACGCCGGATGCATTGACCATGACCAAAGTGCTTTTTGTGTGCCTTGGAAACATATGCCGCAGCCCCGCTGCCGAGGGGGTTTTCCGCGATCTCGTCCGCAGGCGCGGCCTGGAAAGAACGATCTCGACCGACTCCGCCGGGACCAGCGGTTGGCATACGGACGCACCGCCCGATTCCAGGGCGCGGACCGAGGCAAAACGGCGCGGCATCAGCATTGATGACCTGCGATCTCGCAGGGTGAACACGTCCGACTTCGAACGCTTCGATTACGTCCTCGCCATGGATGATTCCAACATGGCCGACCTTGAGGAACTCTGCCCCGCCCCCTTCCGCAGCCGACTGTATCTCTTTACAGACTTCGCCCCTGCGGGGACGCCGTCCGGCGTGCCCGATCCCTACTACGGCGGCGCAGACGGGTTCGCGCATGTGTTCGATCTGGTCACACAGTGTTCAGAGGGGCTGCTGGCGCGCATTATAGAAGAACGGCACCAGGGCAATGAACGGTAATCACACTATATCTCCGCATCATTTGCCCTTTTCGCAGGCGTCTCGCCTGCCATGTCTTCCGCCCCTTGGCAAGACGCCGAATACCAGGCACAAGGCCGTCGGGACGGCGGCGGTACGTGCCTCCGGCGGCTGGACAGATCACTGAGCGATGCGCGCTAATCTCCCCGACCTAATCACTGAACGCCTGGGCCGGCGCGCCGAGTCCTGCCGCGCCCTCGGCGGCGGCTGTGTGGGTGATGTCTATCGCGTGCGCATGCGGGGCGGCGATGACATCGTCGTCAAGTACGACACCCGCCCGTCGCCCGCACTCGACATTGAGGGTTTCATGCTCCGCTATCTTGCGGAGCACAGCGCACTGCCCGTGCCCCGTGTCCTGCACAACAGTCCCGACCTGCTCGCCATGGAATGCATCGACGGCGAAAGCCGCTTCGATGCCGCCGCGCAGCGCCATGCCGCCGAACTCCTCGCCGCACTGCACGACGTGCGCGCACCGCAATGCGGGCTCGAACGCGCCACGCTCATCGGCGGCCTGCACCAGCCCAATCCCTGGACCGATTCGTGGGTGAACTTCTTCCGTGATCAACGGCTCCTGCACATGGCCGACAAGGCCTTCGAAGAATGCGTCATGCCCGGCGCACTGCACAGGCGCATTCAGAGATTTGCAGAACGCCTTGGTGAGTTCATCGCTGAACCCGAACACCCCTCCCTGCTCCACGGCGACGTGTGGACCACCAACGTCCTTGCCCGCAACGGCCGCATCACGGGGTTCATCGACCCCGCCGTATACTACGGGCATCCCGAAATCGAGCTCGCCTTCATCACCCTGTTCAACACTTTCGGCACGCCCTTCTTCGATGCCTACCAAGCGCTGCGCCCCATAGCCCCCGGCTTCTTTCAACGGCGCCGCGACATCTACAACCTCTACCCCCTCCTTGTCCATACCCGCCTCTTCGGAGCGTCCTACCTGAGCGGCATCGAACACACGCTGGCACGGATGGGATTCTGAAGGTCGCCTGACTGTATCTTAGTCCCCCCTTGAGGGGGGTGGCCCGAAGGGCCGGGGGGTGTTGTTTAACGGATATACCGTTCAGTCTAAAATTAGCCTGCTGCCCGACTTTGCTTTATCAAGGGCATCTCAGACCATATCTTGCCTTCAAGCAGTCGCCCATTCTTCTTCTTGTTAACACCGCCCCATTGCTTAAAGAAAAAGGCAACCTTGGCCTTGACGCACTGGTCCCGCAGACTGACGGCCCATTCCTCGGCCAGTGGCCGTGCACCAGGCCCAGACTCTCCCCCCACTATCGCCCAATCAATCCCCCCCAGGTCTATGCCATGCACCGGACCGATCAAGGGTTCAAAGGATACGAACTTAACGTGCGCGCCCGTACGCCGCAGATGGTCAATTCGGCCCGCGTTATCCTGATCCTCCACGCTGATCCCCATCCAGATATGCGGTGCCCAGGGCAGTTCCTTGTCCAGCAGTTCCAGGCGGTCCGCCCGCTTGGTCAGCACCTGATACTGATGCCAATGGGCGCAATTCATCACGTCGAAGACTTTCAGGATAAACTCCAACGGCACGCTCTTGTGAAACAGATCGCTCATTGAATTGACGAAAATGGTCTGCGGCTTCTTCCACGTCAGCGGCAGCTCCAGCGCGTGTTCATGCAGCGCGACCTTGAACCCCCCGGCATAGTTCGGCTGCCCCATCGCCGTTAGGCGCCGCGCCATGCGCTCGGCATAGCAGTGCTTGCAGCCAGCGCTTATCTTCGTGCACCCCGTCACCGGGTTCCACGTCGATTCGGTCCATTCTATGGAGGAATTGCTGGACAATCGCAGACCTTTCAATACTTCCGAAATATGTCTTTGATAATCTTATCTGCCGTGGCAACCTGCGACGCGAAAAAGAGATAATAAACTATACCACCTTTTGAATTGCGCATTGGCATCGGCTCTGGCACATATCCGAATCCGGCAACCTTTTTTAGCCTCTGGCGGAACGCCTGAACTACCGAGTCTATACCTGTTTTCACCGGATAGCCGAAGAGGTCTGCCTCGGTTGTATACGTTGCCTCCCACCAGGATTCATCTCCCCAGAAGGCGTTCATCCGCACCTTCTGACTTGCATCCACCTTTTCAGGATTGTTCCACAGAACATTCATGTTCATATCCATCACCGGGAAATTTATAAATAACTCGACCGACTTCATCCGCCCAGCCGTGTACATAACGTCCCAATTAAGATGCAACCCGTATGGGTCTAAAATGCACAGCGCACGGCAATGGTCCTCATACCGCGCCCGCGGAAAGACCTCGCTCAGCAAAACCTCATTGCAGTCTCCATTGTAGACATGAACATTTGAGCGGTCACCTCCAAGTTCACGTAGTCTACTGGTACGTGTGGGGTTAAGGTCAACAAAATGATACTCATGAAAACGCGGTGTGATGTTAAGGGCAATCTGTGGACTGCCTTCAACAACCTCACGTGTGTTTCGAGAGATATGCTGGCCAGCCCCTGCAAAACCATCAATATAGATATAGCGGAGCGGTTTCTTTGATAATATTGCTGAATAAGCCCGTGCATACTTGTTGAGAATTTCGAGTTTTACCTCTGACCATGGACCGATTTCATCTAACTCCGAGTTCATACAGCACTCCTCCCTCTCATCAGTAGACTCCACTTACGAAGAAACTTTGGGCGTCGGTCTAAATCTGTTACTTCCCTCTTCAGTGTTTCACCAAGGTCACAAGCGATTCATCTCTGTGGGATTATAGCAATAGGCATCACTTCCACCAACCCCGCGCGTCCGCTATTCCTTTCCCGACCGGCGTTATCTATAATGGTGCGTTGAATTGCGCGCCTTATTGATAATCGATTATCATCCGCCGGGTTCGCACACGGGAGTACCGTTTATGGTCTTGATGGAAAATGTTCAGCGGAAACTGGGGCCGGGCGTGGCGTTTGCCTGCGACCGGTTCCACGCGCCCCAGGGGGCGCAGATGGCGCTGTGGGGGCCGAGCGGCTGCGGCAAATCGACCATGCTGAACCTGATCTCGGGTCTGTTGCGCCCCCACGAGGGCGTGATCCGGGTGGACAGCACGGAAATCCAGAAATTGTCGGAGAGCGCGTTGGATGCGTTTCGAGGCGAGCGCTATGGCTTCATTTTCCAGACTTTCAACCTCCTCGCGCCGTTCAGCGCCCTGCAGAACGTGCTGATCGGCATGCGTTTTTCGGACGTGATCCCGGAAAAGGAATGGAAGGAGCGGGCCAAGGCGATGCTGGAACGGGTGGATCTGGGCCACCGGCTCCACGCGAAACCGGCCACGCTCAGCGTGGGCGAACGCCAGCGCGTGGCCATTGCGCGGGCGCTGGTAAAC
>CAZOMH010000384.1:0-4974 GCA_964580415.1 uncultured Nitrospirales bacterium | reverse complement strand
ATTGGCTACTGGGAGTAGAACAGGGAGGAGAGTACCGCGCAACATGAAAGAGCTGTAAACTGTTACGCTGTGGGGGGATAAGAAATGGTGCCCGAGGCGAGACTTGAACTCGCACCCCTTGCGGGACTAGATCCTTAGTCTAGCGTGTCTGCCAATTCCACCACCCGGGCGGGTGTCTTGCGACCGGCGAATAATACCGGATAAACCGGGTCCGATGCAACCCGATCACCGACACCCGATCACCGGCACCAGAATCCGCACGCAAGAATTGTCTGTGACGGGATGGCGCATGCGGATACGTTTCGTGGCTGCGGCGTCCCCGCCGCAGTCTGCATAACTCCTTGATAATCTGCGGCGGGGACGCCGCAGCGACAAAGCGCGTGCTTATTGGGTTTCCTTGCAACCAGCCGAGAATTAAGTGCGGATTGGGGCGGCATTGGTGAAAACCGTTGCATGGGGCCGCAGACCATATTGCGCCGTCATGGTGCGGGCATGGCGGGATCGTGCGGGAATCCCCCCGTTCGGGCGGTCGTAACCGGGCGTGAGACCTTGTTTGCCGCCGCGACATATTCACAGCGTGAGCAGTAAAAGCACTGTTAGTATTATGTGTTCAAATTGGAATGCCATGTCAATGCGATGTTATACTTCCGCACCAGCAGAAGACCGGGCATTTAGGCCGGGTCGCACGGTATGGTACCGGGGAATGGAGACAGATGGGATTCTTTGACTTAAGCACCCGCGACGGTGTTTGCGAGGTGCGTTGGCATGGGCGCGGCGGGCAGGGGGCCATCACCACGGCACAGTATCTCGCGCAGGCGGCGTATCTGTCGGGGTTTGAAGGCGTGACTTCGGCCCCCTCCTTCGGCGCAGAGCGCCGGGGTGCTCCGGTTACCGCTTCCTCGCGTCTTTCACACCATTCATTGCGTATGTTTTCGCAGGTGGAAACACCGGATATGGTGGTGGTGCTTGACGAGACGCTGCTGGAGTATGGGAATGCGACGGCAGGGTTGAAGACAGGCGGATGGCTGATCGTGAACACGCAGCGCGAACCAGCGGAAATTGACCGTACGGGACGGTTTTCCGTGGCCACGGCGGATGCCACTTCCGCGGCAAAGGAAGCCGGACTCATTGTGGCCGGAACCATCATGGTCAACACGGCCATGCTGGGCGCGGTGGCTTTTGCCACGGGGATTGTGGAGTTGGGGAATATCGGGAAGACACTGTCGGAAAAGTACGCGCCCAAGATAGCCTTCAAGAATTACGAGGCCGCGCGGCTGACCTGTGAACGAACCCGGCTTATGCCGTTTCAGAGGTGACAAAGATGGGCACGCGAGATTGCGGACACATTTCGGCGATGTCCTCTCCGACCAAGGGGGAGGCCGGCCTGACCGGCCAATGGCGCACTACGCGGCCGGTGGTGGATGAGGAGAAATGCCGGGCCGCCAAAGCCGGCAAGGTTGTATGCATGCAGTGCTGGACCTATTGTCCGGAGGCGGTAATTGAAAAGAAGGTCCCCATCGAAATCGATCTGGACTATTGCAAGGGATGCGGCATCTGCGAAGAAGTGTGCCCGGCCGGCGCGATTGCCATGGTGCCCGAAACCGACTGTCTGGGTGAGAATGACTGTCAGGATGAGAAACATCATGGAGCATGAGGACGGGTCGAATGCGTTGATCATTACCGGAAACCAGGCCATGGCGCTGGGCGCGAAGCTCTGCCGCGTGCAGGTCATTTCCGCCTACCCCATCACCCCGCAGTCGCCGGTGACGGAAACGCTTTCGCATTACGTTGAATCGGGCGAACTGAAGGCCGAGTACGTCAACGTGGAGAGCGAGCACAGCGCGCTTTCCGTTTGCGTGGGCGCATCCACCGCAGGCGCGCGCGCGTTTACCGCAACCAGCGCAAACGGACTTGCGTACATGTGTGAAATCATTCACTGGGCGGCGGGGGCGCGTTTGCCCATCGTTATGGGGTGTGTGAACCGCGCCATGGCCGCGCCGTGGAATGTGCTGAATGACCAGCAGGATTCGATGTCGCAGCGGGACGCGGGTTGGATTCAGCTATTCTGCCGGAACAACCAGGAGATTCTGGACACGGTTATCCAGGCGTACAAAATCGCCGAGACCGTGTATGCGCCGGTCATGGTGTGCTACGACGGATACATTCTGTCGCACACGGTCATGCCGGTGAAAGCCCCGACGCAGGAGCAGGTGGACCGTTTCCTGCCGCCGTACCGGCCGCACACCGTTCTCGACCCGGCAAATCCGAAGAACCTGAACCAGGTGACCCTTGCCAACCCGCGGCTGGACGAGCGCGGGGTGTTGTGCCACGGTTACATGGAGTTGCGTTACCTTCTGGAAGAGGCGCTTCAAAAATCGCGGGAGACCATCGTCGCCGTTGACAAAGAATACGAGCGTATTTTCGGCCGCAGTTGCGGCGGCATACTTTGGGAGTACCGCACCGGGGATGCGGACATCCTGCTGGTGGCCGCCGGAAGCCTTGCGAGCGAGGCGAGCGTGGCCGCCGATGCGCTTCGGGCGGAAGGTATCGCCGCGGGCGTGGTGGGCATCCGCGTATACCGTCCCTTCCCGAAAGAAGAGCTGCGCGGGGCCACCAGCCGTGCGCGGATGGTGCTTGTTTTCGACAAGAGCCTGAGTTACGGCAATGAAGGGCCCATCTGCGCGGACCTCAAGGCGGCGCTGTACGGCAGCAGTTCGACGCCGGCCGTGTACGGGCATGTCGCCGGTCTCGGCGGCCGCGACATCAAGGCGCACGAGCTTGCCGATGCCGCGCGCCGGGCGCGGCGGGACTTTGAATCCGGATTAACCGTCAAACCAACCGAGTGGCTTAACTGCCAAATCTGAGCCATCATGACCACAAACATTCTTGATCTTCCCGAAACTGAATACCTCCTTTCCGGCAACCGCACCTGCGCGGGATGCGGGCTGGCCATCGCCTACCGACACATACTCAAGGCGCTTGACGGCAGGGCGGTCATGACCATTCCGGCAAGCTGTCTTACGGTATTGGGCGGCATGTATCCCGTCGCTTCAGTGCGGGTGCCCTGGCTAAACTGCACCTTCCCCAGCACTGCGGCAACCGCCACGGGCGTGGCGGCAGGGTTGCGGGCGCTGGGCAGGGAGCAGGTGCGGGTGGTGGCCATGGCGGGTGACGGCGGGACGGTTGACATCGGCATACAGGCGCTCAGCGGCGCGGCAGAGCGCAACGAGGACATGCTTTTCATCTGCTATGACAACGAAGCCTACATGAACACGGGGACGCAGCGTTCCAGTTCCACGCCGAAGGGCGTGAAGACGGCGACCACGCCCCTGCGCGGCAAACAGGAGCAGAAGAAGGACATGACCCAGATTATGGAGGCCCACGGGATCGGGTATATCGCGTCGGCGAGCCCGAGTTATCCCGGTGATCTGTACGACAAGGTGCTCAAGGCGCGCGATCTTCGGGGGATGCGCTACATCCACATTCACGTGCCCTGCCCTCCGGGATGGTCCTTCCCGACCCGCGACACCATTGGTGTCGGCCGTTTGGCGGTGGAGACCGGGGTGCTGCCGTTGTACGAGATTGAGGGCGGTGTGTTTCGCTTCACCGGGAAGAGCAGGACCATCGTGAAGGGCGGCGGGCAACTTCGCCCGCTGGGTGAGTATCTTGCCTTGCAGGGCCGGTTCAAGGGGCTTGATCCGGAACTTGCGGCAGAATTCCAGGAAAGCGTGCGCGCCCGCTGGGATCGTTTTGTCGCCCGCGACAAGGCCGCCGCCGGAGCGTAGAGCATTATTTGAGATTGGAGATGTCAAATCTCCTATTGCGGTCACGAAAATGCTTTTGGTTTGCCTTCGGCGGAGGGCGGGCCGGGTTTTCTGTGGCGCGGGTTTGGCCTTTTTGATCCGGGCGGGGCGTCGTGTCTGCGACGGAGCCCCCGCGGCCGCAATGGCGGCACCTGCCCAGGAACGTGCCGTCCCGGATTCCGGCGGGAGCGGGAATTCGGAGGCTATTTCACCGAGCACTGGTCAAAGACTTTGCCTGTCTCGTCGATGGCGCGGCAGTCAATTTTATCCGGACCCACTTCCAGCACCCAGAAATGGCGGGTGTTTGAGGCTTTCTCCAGATAGGGCCGCGCGGGATCGACATCGCGGGGGTCCTGGCCCATGCAGCCGTCGCCGAGATAGACGGTTCCCGCGGGGTCGGGTTCGCCGGCGCGGAGGGCTTTGCTTCGTTTGAAGGTGTGGTCGTGGTGTTCAAGGCCGAGGCTCAGATGGAATTCGTCAAAGAGGGGCATCCAAATGCGGCGTCCCGCCTCGGAACCGCCGCCGGTGAATTCGCGGTGGGAGGGAAACAGGGGCACATGGTAGGCCGCAATCCTGTGTTTTGCCGTGGTTTGCCGCAATTGTTCCCCGAGCCATGCAGCCTGTTCGGAATGGTCGATGATGTGGCCCGAATCGAGCGCGATGAACCGCAGGTTGGGGCCAAAGTCACGCGCAAAGAACGACTGGCCGCCCTGCGGGTAGTACCCAAAGTAGAAGGGCGCACGCTGTTCTTTTGGCCCGTTTCCGTGGTTGACTTCATGGTTGCCAATGACGGCCACCAGCGGGATGATCCGCCCATCGGGCGCGAACATTGTTTTGGTCATGATGCCAAGCCATGCATCCACGGTGGCGAACTCGGCCAGTTCGCCGTTTTCATAGGCCAGATCACCGCCTATAACCAGAAATGCCGGGTCCTGCGCCGCCGCAAAGCGGCACAAGTCGGTCACCACGGGTTCTTCGCCCATGTCACCGCCGTCCACAAAGCGGAGCATGCGCCCGTCGTTGGCGATGGTTTCAAACTGATATTCCCCGGAGAAGCCGCCGTCAGCCGTTTGAAAGGCGAAGTAGTAGCGGGTTCCGGGCTTCAAGGCGGTCAGTTCAACGGTGTTGATGCTTCGTTTGTCCGCCAGTCCCTCGCTGTGATGGGTTGTGC
>CAZOMH010000383.1:0-5005 GCA_964580415.1 uncultured Nitrospirales bacterium | reverse complement strand
CCGGCTTGAGCAGGCCCACGATCATGCTGAATGTGGTCGTCTTGCCCGCGCCGTTGGGGCCGAGCAGGCCGACCACCTCGCCGGCCTGCACCGTGATGGACACGCCGCGCACGACGGTGCGCTTCTTGAACGCCTTCACCAGGCCGTCCGTCTCCAGCAGCGGCGCTGTCGTTTTCGCGTCGGTCATGGCGCGGCCACCAGCTCCGGATAGGCCGCGGTGAGCAGCAGCCGGTTGAGCCGGGTCTGCTCTTCGGGCGTGCGTTTCTCCGCGGCGATCAGCTTCTGCGCCTCCTCGCCCACATTGCGGCCCTTCCAGGCCGCCTCGCTGAACAGTTTCGGGCTCTTGAGCACCGAGTTGACCAGTTTCACAATGTCGCCCTTGCGCTGCAGGAGCACCGCCGTGTCCACGCTCATCAGCAGTTTGCGGTTGTCGGCACTGATCTGCGAGACGATCTGCTTGCCCGGGGCGGCGCCCGCGGCGTTCGCCTCGGCGCGCAGCCGGCCAATCAGCGCCGCCCAGTCCTTCACGTCGCCCTCGCGGAGCAGCGACGGGTCGCCCTTGCCGCCGGGCCCCGCGTCCATGCCCTGGAGCGGCACCTGGTCGGCGCGCACGCGCGTGACCTCAAAATTGTTGGTTTTGACGTTGAGTATCATCTTGTCGCCGCGCAGGCCTTTAATCTTGTCGTTGTTGACCACGGGATCGCCGGTGAACACCACTTCGCCCGAGTCGAAATTCCAGTCGGCATGGCCGGCGGTGATCTGCGCGTCGGGGTGGTTCACCTCGACGTTCTTGTCCATGGTGATGGTGGAGGGGGTGCTCTGCCCCTCTTTCCAGGTGAACTTCATGGTTTGCGCCTTGATCGGCAGCGGCTTTTTGTCGGGATCGTCCGAAAGCAGGCGAATCTTGACGCCGTCCGTCATCTCATCAATGGCGCCGGTCGCGAAGTTGCCCTTCATGCGTCCCGCGTCAATTTCCATGGAACTGTAGCCGCTCATTCCGGTTCCCGAGTCCGCCGGGGGCGCCTTGGCGGGTTCTTCGGCGGCCAGGGAGGCCGAGCAGGCAAGCGCCAGGGCGCACAGCATGCGCACGTTCATAACGACTCCTTTCCAAAACGGACCGTGCCGGTAACTCCGGTCAATTCAAACAGTTTGCTGTCAGGATACAGGCGCAGCGACGACGCTTCCAGTTGGAGGGAAGGATCGTTAACGGTGACATGGTTGTCGGACCGGGCCACGCCGGGGCTTCCGTCTTCGGGTTTTTCCCAGGTAATGTCGCCCAGGTTGAGCAGGAGCGCGCCCGCCTTTACCTTTACCTCGTCCTGCAACACCGCGCGGCGGTCCTGCTCAAAGGTGCCGCGTTTGGCGTCAATGACCACATCCTCGCGCCCCTCCTGCTCGCTGTAGACCACCGCGCGGGCGTTCTGAAACGCATAGGCGTTCTGGCCCTGCATGGTGAACGACATGGCATGGACCCAGAATTCGGGCTTTTGCGCCACTCCCTCCATCTGCCTGGACCGGTGCATGTACAGGTTGATCTCGCTCATTTGCAGCGCGTTGTCCGGCTGGGCATAGGTGTCGGCCGGCACTTGGGGCGCGTTGGGCGGGGGGATGACCGCCGGCTCCGGCGCGGCCGGAGTCCCTGCCTGCTTTGAACAGCCCGCCAGCACCGCCAGCGCCAGCGGCAGCAGGAGAAGAAGGCGGCTCATGCGGCCGTTCCGCTGTTCTTTTCGAACACGGCGCGCAGGCCCTTCAGTGTGAGCTGCGAATCAACCACTTCAACCTCCCTGGACACGCCGGCGATGGTCTTGGCAAGACCGCCGGTGGCGATGGCCTTTGCTTTTCCGCCCATCTCGGCGCGCATGCGCCGGATGAGCCCGTCGGTCATGTCGGCGTAACCGTAGGTCAGGCCGGCGCGGATGTTGGCCACCGTGTCGCGGCCGATGACCGTTTTGGGCACCATGATGTCCACGCGCGGCAGTTTTGCGCAATGTTCAAACAGGGCGTCGGCCGAAAGCTGGATGCCGGGCACGATGACGCCCCCGATCCATTCGGCCTTGGCCGTCAGCGCGTCAAAAGTGGTGGCCGTGCCGAAATCAATGATGATCAACGGCCCGTCGTGGTCTTCAAGCGCGCCCACGGCATTGACGATGCGGTCGGCGCCCACCTCGCGGGGGTTGTCCACCTGAAGCATAATGCCCGTCTTGACGCCGGGCTCGACCATGAGCGCCTCGACATTGAAGGCGTGGCGCGAAACCTGCTGCAGCGCCGGGTTCAACTGGGGCACCACGCTGGACACGCAGCATCCGTTGATCTGGCGGGGATGCATTCCCATGCCCTGCAGGAGCATCATGAGCAAGATTTGCAGTTCGTCGCCGGTGCGGTAGTTGGCCGTTACCACGCGCCAATGGCCGCGCAGCTCGCGCCCGTCATACAGGCCGAGCACCGTGTGCGAATTGCCGACATCCACCACCAGTAACATGCCGCGGTTCCGTTTTGTTGTTGGTCGGGGTTCATGTCCGCGCCGCGGAAAGCCGCCCGCGGACTCAGCTATTCTCAATCAGCAGCGTCAGGTCAATCGCGGGCGCAGAATGGGTCAGCGCGCCGACCGACACGAAATCCACACCGGTTTCCGCCATGCCGCGCACCCGTTCCAGGGAGGCGTTGCCGCTGGCCTCCAAAACCACCCTGCGCCCTTTCGCGCGGCGCACCGCCTCCGCCATGGTCTCATTGTCCATGTTGTCCAGCATGACGACGTCGGCCTCCGCCGCAAGGGCCTGTCCGAACTCGTCCAAATCGCGCACTTCGACTTCCACCCGCAGCAGATGATGCACATGTTTGCGGGCCCGGTCCACCGCCCCTGCGATGCCGCCGGCGGCCATAACGTGGTTTTCCTTGATTAACACGCCGTCGAACAGGGTGTGCCGGTGCGTTGCTCCGCCCCCATGCACAATGGCGGCCTTTTCGAGCAGGCGCAGCATCGGCGTGGTTTTGCGGGTGCCGCAAATCCGGCAGTCCAGCCCCTGCAATTCGTCCACAAACCGGCGTGTGAGGGTGGCCACGCCCGACAGATGCTGCACGAAGTTCATGGCCGTGCGCTCCGCTGTCAGCACGGCCCGTGTCTTGCCCGTAAAGGATGCGACAAGATCACCCTTGGCGAAGGATGCGCCGTCTTCCAGGCTGCTCCACTCCGCCATTTCGGCCTGCATTATACCGAAGGCCAGTTTGAACGGCTGCATGCCGCTGAGAACGCCGCCCTGTTTGGCAAACAGCCGCGCCCGGCACCGCAATTCGGGACCGACGACGCTGTTTGTCGTGACGTCCCCATGGCCAACGTCTTCCAGCAGGGCCGAGGCAACCAGGTCTTCCAGCAATTTGTGCATGATTGAACGAACCGCCTTTCAAGCCGGTGATTTTAACATATGGCGGGGCTGCTTCTCGACCCGACCCCCGCTTTGTCAAATGGAACCACGCCCTCTTGTCATCCCGAGCGAAGCGAAGGAACTTGCTCCAGGCAAGATCGGACGCACGAACCAGGCCTTTCCTTTCGCTGCAAAGAACGTGTGGGACAGGCGCCCCCGCCTGTCGTTCCGGATCGTCAAGCACGGGCCGACAGCCGAGGGCGGCTGTCCTATATTCCCGGGATTTCCTTTTGATCGAATCGCCGCCGCAGAGGGTATGAGCCCCGGGATGACGGGCAGGCAGGGTCAGCCCGCGTCCGGGCGGGGCGGTTCGGGGGACGGCTTGTTCTCCATCAGGATGTCGTCGAGGATGAGTATGCGTTCGAACCAGATCATCAGGAGCGTGCAGAGGTAACGCCGGCCCATTTTGCGGAGTTTCAGGTTGGACTGCCCCCAGGTGCGGCCGTACCAACGGATGGGAATCTCGGCAATTTTGCAGCGGCGGATGATGCAGGAGAGGGACATTTCAATGGTGATGTTGAAATGGGCCGCCTGCAGCGGGCTGATGCTCTCGATCACGTGGCGGCGGTACACCTTGAAGGCGTTGGTGAGGTCGTTGAACGGCGTCATGAACATGAGCTGCATCATTTTGTTGACGATGCGGTTGACGTACAGTTTGACCGGCGGATACTGGGTGACCCTGCTTCCCCGGCGGAACCGCGAGCCGAAAACGGCGTCGTAGCCCTCCTCTATCTTGCGGTAGCAGGCAATCACGTCGGCCGGGTCGTCGCTGCTGTCGGCCATCACGACGGCCACCACATCGCCGCTGAAATTGCGGAGGCCGCACCGCACCGCGCGGCCCAGGCCGCCCGGAGGCGTGTTGCGGACCAGCCGAATTTCCGGAATTTCGGCACGCATCCCTTCGACCACCGCCGCCGTCTCGTCCGTGCTGTTGTCGTTGACCACCAGCAGTTCAAAGGGAATTCCCTCCGGGCGCAGCGCCCCGGCGAGGTCGCCCAGCGTCGGCGGCAGGTTCTTCGCCTCGTTGTACGCCGGCACGACGACCGAGTAGAGCAGCGTGTTCCGGGGAACCGGATGCAGTTCAGGCGCGCCGCCGGAGCCCATCGAATATCTCCTGGAGAATGGCACGCACATCATACTGATGCCGCCAGCCGGGGTAATGGTTTTGGAACTTGCGCACGTCGCTGATCCACCAGATGTGGTCGCCGATCCGGTTGTCCTCCACGTAAACCGTGTTCATGGGCCTGCCCGTGATTTCACCGCACAACGCAATCGCCTCCTGCATGGAACAGTTGCTGTGCCGGGCCCCGCCGATGTTGTACACCTCGCCCGCGCGCGGCGCCTTTACCACTTCGATGAAGCAGCGAACCAGGTCGGAACAGTGGATGTTGTCGCGGACCTGCTTGCCCTTGTAGCCGAAGATTCGGTAGGTGGTTCCGGTGATGGCGCATTTCATCAGGTAGGCCAGGAATCCGTGCAGTTCGGCGCCGCTGTGGCCCGGTCCCGTGAGGCAGCCGCCGCGGAAAACCGCCGTGTGCATGCCGAAATAGCGGCCGTATTCCTGCACCATCACGTCCGCCGCCACC
>CAZOMH010000382.1:0-5008 GCA_964580415.1 uncultured Nitrospirales bacterium | reverse complement strand
CAGCTCCGCGCCGTTGTGCGTGGCCCAGTAGTAGGCGTCGTCCGGTTGCAGTGCCTTGAGCACCTCCTCGACGGCGTAGCCCTCCCAGGATGCGCCCACCTTGGGGTGCTGCTCCAGATCGCGCCGGTCGCCGATGCCCAGGAGCGCGTGCAGCAGGCCGCTGTCGCGCACGTAAACCTTGGGCGCCTTGACCTGGCGCTTCTTGAGGTTTTCGAACCACGGGGGCAACTGGCGCACCATGAACACGCCTGTCATGAGGTCAAGGTAGCGCCGCACGGTGGACTCGCCCACGGCCAGCGCCCGGGCGAGTTCGGCGCCGTTCCAGGTCTGGCCGTGGTAATGGGCCACCATGGCCCAGAAGCGGCGCAGCGCCGCGGCGGGGATGGTCACGCCAAGCTGGGGCAGGTCGCGTTCCGTGAGAGTCTGCAGGAACTGCCGCCGCCAGGCGATCGAGTCGGCCTCGCTCTTCGCGGTGAATGACAGGGGAAAGCCGCCGCGCAGCCAGTGTTTTGGCTGCGCTTTTGTGCCGAGGTCGGACAGGCGAAGCCCCTCCAGGGCAACGGTCTCTATGCGCCCGGCAAGGCTCTCGGAGGACTGTTTCAGGAGGTCGGGCGAGGCGCTGCCGAGGATCAGAAACCGTGCTGGAAGAGGCTTTCGGTCCGCCAGCACCCGGAGCAGCGGGAAGAGCTCGGGACGCCGCTGCACCTCGTCAATCACCACTGTCCCCCTGAGCGGCTCCAGAACGCTCAGGGGCGCGGAGAGCCGGGCCAGGCTGGCAGGGTCCTCCAAGTCGAAATAGTTGAGCGAATCCACGGGGACAAACTGCCGCGCCAGTGTTGTCTTGCCGCACTGCCGCGGCCCCAGCAACGCCACAACGCGGCTCCTTTTAAGCGCCCTGTGAACATACTGCATATCGGTGTTCCGTGAAATCATACAGACAGTATATACCATGAAAATCCACCGGTCAATGGTGGATTTTCATGCTGCCTGCCACTGGACAGGCCTGATTATTATTCTGCAAATGCCCGCCGAACAAGAATACCCGCCCGCATGTCAGAATGCGGGGCCGGACATAAATGCCAGGCCGGCGGCGGATTAACCGACGGTGCTGCAAATTTTCATACCATGAAAATCCCCCATGACGTGGGGGATTTTCATGGTAGGTGTTTTTGCAAAACGCGGTGCGGAACGGCGATCAGCCTTTGCCCGCGATCCGGTTTATGATGTTGGTGGTGGACTGGCCGTCGAGGCCGGGAATGATCGCAATGGACCCGCCATAACCCTCCACCAGGCGCCGTTCCTCCTGCACAAGGGTGTCGATGGTGTAGTCGCCGCCCTTGGCGTAGACGTCGGGCTTGAGCGCGTCGAGCAGGGGCAGGGGGGTTTTGTCGCCGAAGATGGTGACGTAATCGACGCATTCCAGCGCGGAAAGGACCACGGCGCGGTCCTGTTCGTTGACCACGGGACGGTCGGGGCCCTTGTTCTCGCGGACCGATGCGTCGCTGTTGAGGCCGACGATCATGACGTCGCCCTGTTTGCGCGCGCGGAGCAGGTAGGTGATGTGCCCCACGTGCAGGATGTCGAAGCAGCCGTTGGTCCACACGACACGCTTGCCGTCGCGGCGCAGTTTCTCGACGATAGACTTGAGCTGTTCCACCGACTTGAGCTTGTCCGGGCCCTGGGGGCCGAGGATGGCCTCGCCCACTTCGGCGTTGGACACGGTGACCACGCCCTCCTGCTGCACGGCGATGCCCGCGGCAAGGTTGCCCAGGAAGGCGGCGTCTTTCAGCGTGCCGCCCGCGGCGAGCGTGAGCACAATCGCCGCGGCCACGGTGTCGCCCGCGCCGGTCACGTCAACCGCCTTGACCGGCCGGATGGGCACGTTCTCAATGGAACCGTCGGCGGCAAACACAGTGATGCCCTTGGGCCCCAAGGTCACGAGCGCATTCTTTGCGCGGGTGAGCAGGAAGGTGCCGGCCCCAATAAGCGTGTTGTCATCGGCCACGTCGATACCCGCCGCAAGACCGGCCTCCTTGTCGTTCGGCTTGATGACGTCCACGTCGCGGAAATAACCCGCGCGCGCGCGCGAATCGGCCACGGTCACCAGTTTGTACTGCCTGGCGCAGTCGAGGATGGCTTCATAGACGCGGTCGGAAATGGTGGCGGAAACCTGGTCGCCGATGAGGATAGCGTCCACTTTTGGCGCAATCTCGCGAATCTTGGCAATGACCCTGTCTTCCGTCTCGCCGGTGATCATCTTCGGCTTGGGCGTGTCGGTGCGCAGCACTTCCTGAAGGGGAATGTTGTGGCCGCCGGCCTTGAGCTTGCCATAGGTGTTGGTCGCCCGCCCCGGGTCGGTCACAATGCCGGACGTGTCCACGTTGCGGACTTCAAACTCGTGCTTCACGATGCCCGCGTTCGGGTCGTCGCCGACGACGCCGACCATGGTGACTTTGCCGCCGAGCGAGGCGGCGTTGCAGGCCGCATTGCCGGCCGCGCCGGGATTGTGGCGGCGTTCCAGCACCTCGAACACGGGGATGGGGGCCTCTAGGCTGATCTCGGTCACCTTGCCAAACACGTTCTCGTCCAGGTAGATGTCGCCGATGGCCATCACCCGCACGTCGAAAAACTTCTTCAGGAGCTTGCTGTAATATTCCTTGTCCATGTGCGGCCTTCCTTGGAGGTTTTGGGCCGCCCTTCACGGGCGGGCGCGCCGATTTTAGCCCATGGCGGCGGGGCGGGTAAAGCGAACGCTTCCGGCACCGAGCAAATGTGGGACAGGCGCCCCCGCCTGTCGTCCCCTGAGCATTGGCCGCTCGCCGACAGCCGGGGGCGGCTGTCCTACATGAGCGGGGTAGTTGCCTGCCGTACATCACCGCCATGGGCGGTTTGGAGCCTATATCCCCATCCTTGCGCGCCATGTCTCTGCGTCTTTGCGCAGGCGGGCGGTGACTTCGGGCTGTTCTGCCGCCAGATTGCGTGTTTCGTTTGGGTCGGTGGCGAGGTCGGAGAGATGCACGGCGTCGGCCGGGTCGGATGCGTCGAGGATGCGGCCGTTCAACACCAGTTTCCAGTTTCCCTCGCGCACGGCCGTCTGCTCGCCGTACTCCCAGAAGAGTGGTCGCTGCGATTCTACTGTGCCGGTCGTTAGTGCGGGCATCAGGTCCGTGCCGTCGAGATCAAAACGGCTGGGGTCGCCGCCTGCGGCACGCAGGAAGGTGGGGAAGACGTCCATGGCAATGGCGGGTTGGTCAATGACCTGTCCCGCCTTGATGCGCTCCGGCCAGCACATGAGGCCGGGCACGCGGATACCGCCCTCGTAAAGGCTGAATTTGTTGCCCTTGAGTCCGCCGGAGGAGCCGCCCGGGAAGGGATCGCGGTCTCCGTCGAGCCAGTTGCGCGTCTCACGCGACGGACCGTTGTCGCTCATGAACAGGATGCAGGTGTTGTCATACACGCCCTGTTTCTTGAGTTCGTCCACCACCCGGCCCACGCCGTCGTCGACGGCGGCCAGCATGGCCGCCATGACCTGACGCTCCTTGGGCAGATGGGCGAAGCGGTCCATGTACTCCTGGGGCGCATGCATGGGATAGTGCGGTGCGTTGAACGCGACGTACATAAAGAACGGCGCGTCCGCGCCGGAATCGCGCACAAACTCCGTGGCGTAGTCCGCGATGAGTTCGGTGCAGTACCGGCCGTTTTCCCATACCTCCTGCCCGTTGTGCCAAAGGTCATGAACCGGGTCGTGCTGGGCGTTCATCCCCCAGTAAAAGATGTGCGAGTAGTAGTCGATGCAGCCCGCGAGGAAGTTGAAGGACTCGTCAAACCCGCGCCGGTCCGGCCGGAATTCCGGTGCCGCGCCCAGGTGCCACTTGCCAAAGAGACCCGTGCGGTAACCCAGCGGCTTGAGCGCCTCGGCCAGCGTCGGCGTGTCGAGCGGCAGGCCGGGCGTGGTGCGGTCGCCGCCCAGGATCTGGCGCACGCCCGCATGGCAGGGATAGCGCCCCGTGAGCAGCGCCGCCCGCGACGGCGAGCAGACGGGAGAGTTGGAATACCAGTTGGTGAAGCGCACCCCATCCGCCGCGAGCGCGTCCAAGTGGGGCGTTTGCAGGTCTTTTGCACCCATGCAGCCAAGATCGCCATAGCCCTGGTCATCGGTGAGGAAGATGACGAAATTTGGCTTGGACGGGGTGGCGGCCTGCGCGGACGGCGTCATGGCACAGCCGCCCAGCGCGGCTGTGCCGGCCGCCAGCGCGGCCCGGGCCAGGAAATCGCGGCGGGATAGGTTCATGGCAAGGCTCCTGTGGGGGTCATTCTGCGGAATGGACGGGGGGATGTGCAACGCCGGCAGCAACCCCCCCCCGGTTGGCTTTCGCCGACCACCCCCCTCAAGGGGGGACCTAAGACAGGCGTACTCCGGCGTTTTGTGGTGCCCCCTGCGAAAGCAACACCCCCGGTCGGCTTTTGCCGACCACCCCCCTCGAGGGGGGACCTAAGACAGGTGGTTTCCACCGTCATTGCCTGGACTTTGTCGGCCCCCGTTTTTGCGCGGCTGCGCGCGGGTCTGTTAGAGTATTGCCATGTTTAAGCGGCACAACAATTCCGGAGGCGCTTGTGCGGATGTCCCCTTCGACATCCGCCGCTCGTATGTGTCCTTCTGACCCCGCCTGTTGTGACGTTTCACCGGTCTTTACGGCTGTATCCCCTTTTTACGAAGCATTTTACGCACCCTGCGAGGAGTAGCGATTATGTCAACCCCGTCTCCGAACATGTTTGAAGAACTGACTTGGCGCGGATTCATCAACCAGGTAACCGACCCGGAACTTCCGTCCGTACTGGCCAGGGAATCGATCCGGCTGTACTGCGGTTTTGACCCGACGGCCGACAGCCTGCACATCGGCAGCCTGCTGCCGATCATGGGTTTGGCCCATTTCCAGCGCGCCGGACACCGGCCCATCGCGCTGGTGGGCGGCGGCACGGGCCTCATCGGCGACCCGAGCTTCAAGGC
>CAZOMH010000381.1:0-5011 GCA_964580415.1 uncultured Nitrospirales bacterium | reverse complement strand
GCACAACTGAGATAATAAGCATCCGGGTCATGACGCTCGTGGCGCTGTCCCGGAACCAGTCATATGGCAATCGGTTGGACATGATGGTGTTTAGAAGAACGTATCCCGGTTAATGGTACCGGACTTGTAGGCACAATTCAAGACGGAACCACAATCTGTTGTGGTTTTTCCTTCAAAGGATCGCTCAGAGACCCATATTTTGAGTTTCCTCACGCTGTGCTATGTAATACCCCGGCACGGCCGAAAAGTTTCGGGAGACTTGAAACTGTATTTTCCGCCGCCGACTGTGCCCATGGCCGTCTCTTTTAGACTGCGGTGGCAAAGCGAAGCGGCGACACCGCTTTGGCTGGATTTGCGCACGACATCAGCCAAAGCGGCGTCGTTGCCGCCGCACTCACAAAGGACGTCCGTCGCAGGAGACCCGACCGACAGCCGGGGGCGGCTGTCCTACATATGTGCACTCTCCGGGCTCAATCTAATAGACTGTCCCCGGTCAGCGTTATTCACGGAAAGACAGAGATTGGCCATGTGTCTGATTCGCAAAGCCGGTGTGTTTGGGTTCCTGCTGGTACTGCTGTCGGCTACTTCGGTGGTCGCCGAGGAGGCGGAATATCGGGCGGCCATCTTTTGGGAGCCGTCCATGCCCGTCGTGGGGGCGGCCACGCCCCCCGAGACCTTCGAACAGGTCTTCAAAGAGCAGGACATCCCGTCCACCCGGCTGAACGCGGACCAGGTATGCGACCCGGCGGCGTTCAACGCGGACCTCTATGACCTGCTGGTCGTGCCCATGGGCGCGTCCTATCCGGCGGCGGGAAAGGCCGCCCTGGTCGCCTTTCTCAAGCGCGGCGGCGACCTGTTTTGCACGGGCGGTTATTCCTTCGACGCGCTGTTTGTGAAACAGGACGGCAAATGGGTGCCGCAGGAGGAACTGCTCAAGGCGGCGCGGGCGCAGGCGGCCGACCCGGCGGTGTCCATGCTGCCCAATGGCGGCTTTGAAAAGGGCGGCGAGGGCTGGTTCCCCATTCCGGGCAACGAATGCACCATTACGGCCGAGCCGGGCTGTACCGGCACGGCCTGCGGCCGCGCCAATAACACCGCCACCGAAGGCGGCTGCGCATGGCGCACCGTGCTGCCCGTCGAGCCGGGCAAAACCTATCTCGTCGGCGCGCGGCTCAAAACGGGGCCCGTCCAGGGCTCGGGCTATGCCTACATGGCCGTCTACCAGTACGCCGCGGATGGCAAGATTCTGCACTTCACCGACTTCATCCAGAAACAGCAGGCCTCCGACTGGCAGCGTTATGAGACCATGGCCGATGTCGTGTCGGGCGCGGCACGGGTCGAGTTCAGCGCGGGCTTCTTCCGCGCCTCGGGCGAGGCCTGGATCGACGACGTCACCTGCGCGGCCACGCCCCGCGAAGTCCGCATCAACGCCCACTACGGCAAGCCCGAGGACGGGCTGATCGTTGAGCCCGACCAGTTGATGATGTTTAGTCCGGACCAGCGGTTTGAAGGAGACTTGGCGCCTGACGAAGACCCGCGGAAGCGTTTTGGTTACGAAGCCACCGCCCAGTTGGGGGCCGGGACACAATGGCGCTTGTTGGACTTGGTTCTGAACAGGCCCGGGCCAACGATGATTGTGTCTGCACGGGGTGCAATGGTACACCATTTTGAAGGAACCTTCGCGGGTTCCGCATGGGTCCTGTTTGGCGCGGACCAAACAGACCGGTTTTCCGACTGGAACAGCCAGTGGAAGCTCAAGGCGGCGTTGAGACAGTTGAAACGGGGCGTTTATCTCCGCGACGTGGAGACCGATTACCCCTTCTATCGGCCCGAGGAACCCGTAACGGTGACGGTGCGGGTGGCCAATGCATCGCGGGTGGCCCGCCAGGATACGCTGAAATGCGTTGCCAAGTGCTACGGGGGGGACATGGAGAGTAACGTCACGCTGGCGGATGAATCGCTGTCGCTCGAATCTGGTGAGCAGGTGACCAGAAACTATACGTGGAAGAAACCGAACGGCGATATTTGGAGCGCAAACGTGACCGTCACTCTCGGGGACCGAGACAAACAACTGGGCCGGTCTCCATTTTGCGAGTTGGAAAGAAAAGTCTGCATGCAATATGAGATTCCGGGCGTGGACTGGCAGCGCCAACTGAGAGCGGAGAAGAACGCCTATTATATGTGGGACAAGACGGACACGCCGATAAGGAAGTACGCCTGGGGCCACTGCCTCTTTGGGACCGACACGTATTCGAACATGTTCCTTTCCCCGAACTACACTTTCGCCTCATGGGGTGGATATCGGGGTGACTTGGAGTTGATGCACAACTACGGCCTGGACATGTTCGAGAACCTACAGTTCATTCCGGAGAACTACACCTATTCCGAGAAGCAGTGGCGGCAATTGGATGCGCTGATTCAGACTGCCCAAGAGAAGGAGCTCATTTACATGGCCGGACTTCTCATCGGACAAGACGTGGCGGTGTCGGATGAAGAGCTTGAAAAGCAGGCGGCCATGTGCGCGTCATTTGCCGCACGCTACAAAGAGGTGCCCGGCCTGATTCATTACCTTAACGGCGATTTTCAATTGAAGATGAAAGACCTGCCCGACCTGCGGCGCGAGTGGAATGCCCTGCTTGGTGAGCGCTATGGCAGCGATGCGGCGGCGCGGGCGGCGTGGCAGGAAATAGTTCCGGCCGACGGCGGTTCGCTGCCGGTGACGGACCGTGCGGCGCAGTCCTGGTACGATCCCAAGGCAAGAGACGTGGCTGAGTTCAAGGCGCGGCTGATGCGGCGCTGGGTCAACCGGCTCTGCGACGCCATTCATGCGGTGGACAAAAAGGACACCCCCAGGAACGAGGCATGGGGGGACCCGCCCCCCAACTTCAAATACCATCCCATCACTGCGGAATACTACCAGCGCACGTACAACGGCATTGACCTGCGGCTGACGATGGAGGCGATGGACGCGGCAAACTTCGGCTATTTCGACGCGCCCAAGCGCGACCTGGCGAAACTGATGGCGACGATCAAGTGGAACGACATGCGGCTCGTGGACAAGATGGTCAATATCGGCGAGTTCGGCGTGAAGACGCACGATGCGTGGGCGCCGGAGCGCGGCGGCGCAGGCTACCACGCGCGCCGCACGCCGGAAGAGTATGACCAGCTTGTTTGGTGGATGGTTCACTCCGCGCTGGCGATGGGCTTGAGCAAGATTCAGAACTGGTGCTGGGCGGACGACCCGGACCGCATCTTCCCCTGGGGGTTGTGTTACAACAATCCCTTGCGCCCCAAACCGGTGCTGGAACTCTACAGCGCGCTGCGCAAAGCCGCCGGGGCTGTGCGCATCGATTACACACCCGCGGACACGGTGTTCGTTATGCCCGACAATTGGCGGACCGGCGCGCCGGAGGACTTTGCCCATTCTGCGCTGATCAACGCGCACGAACTGCTGCTGGCGGTGAACACGCCCTATGACACTGCCAATGAGGCCCACTTGGACCGGTTGCTGCAAAAGCCGCCGAAATGGGTGGTCGTGCCCATGGCCTATGCCATGTCCGACGCGACACTGGACAAGCTGCGCGCGCTGGCCGAAGCGGGCAGTGTGGCGTACTTGTCGGGCGACCCGTCCATCGGCCCGGACGGCGTGCGCAAGCCGGAACGTCTGGAGAGTCTTTGTGGCGTAAAATTTGAAAGCGAGACGACACACCCCAGCGGACCACCCGTGCCGACGGCAAGCGTATTGGATGCGAAACCGGTGGAAAATCCCTGCGGCCTGAAATTGTACCGTCGCGACATGGGCAAGGGGGCCATCCTTTGGACGCCGGAGCCATGGGAGACGTTGAAGGGCAAAGACATCTTCGTCGATGACCCGGGCATGACGGTCGATCCGAAACAAAATCTGTATCTTTCCGCCGCGCCCATGGCAGGCATCGCGCCCGCAGTCAAGTTGACTGCGGACAGCGGCGTATGGCGCGTTATGGTTACGCCCACGGCGGGCAGGCGCCTGGTGACGGTGTTTCCGCGGAAGGAGGTCGTGTCGCCCGTGAAAGTGGGCGTGAAAGGCGACGGGTTTGAGCTGGGTTTTGAATTTTCCAAGACCTGGCCCGCGATGGTGCTGCTGGATGAGAAGAATCAAGTCGTCATGGGCACGGGCACGGGGCCGCTGACCCTCAATGGTGATTCTGTCATCGATCAAGCTGGCGCGTGGATTTACATGCCCGGGGATGATCCGGGGCGCAAGTTCATGTTCAGCAGGGCTTATCCGGCGCGGTAAGGCCGGTGGTTTTATATCCCCCTTCCGAAGGCCCAAACACAACATCCCCCGTCCCGCCTGCGGCAGGCCTGCCCCCTTCAAAGACGAGGGGGACAGCAGTCTTGGGTCCCCCCTGCGAGGGGGGGAAGGCCCGAAGGGCCGGGGGGTGTTGGTTCCGGGCGTGTCAGAAGCGTACACCCCCCGCTGCTTCGCAGCACCCCCCTCAAGGGGGCATACAGGACTTGTGTCTTCCCTGTCCTTGATGGGGGACTTGGGAAGGCGCGCGGTTTGTTTGTGGTGAAATGCATCCCCAGCCGACTTATGTCCCTCGTGTCTTCAAGGGGGGACCAAAACAGGCCGCATGTTCAAGTATATGGCGGGACACTCCACGTCACTGCGAACACCCACAAATCATGCCTGTTGACGGGCCGGGTTTGTAGGTCTACCATGGGGTGGAGGCTGTGGCCTTTGATGATGTCCCCACCCCGGATTGGAATGGTATGGATGAGGATCGTACAGATGCCGTGACAACGAACGCCCCCGCGAACGAAACGCCGCCACGGCGCAGCCGCGGGCGTTGGCGGGTGTTTCTGTTTGTTGTGTTCCTGGGGGGGATGGTGGCTGCCGTGCTCGCATCGGGCCTGCCGCAGCGGCGTCTGATTCCGCAGACCGTGCAGCGGGCGCTCGGCGCGGAGGTGTCCATGGCGGTGCGGTCCACCTGGACGGTCAGCCAGGTCCTCGATCACATCCGCCAGT
>CAZOMH010000380.1:0-5018 GCA_964580415.1 uncultured Nitrospirales bacterium | reverse complement strand
AGCCGAGCACGGCGGCGTTCATGTCGTCCACTTTCGTGGGGCCGATCTCGGCCAGGCTGGCGATGCGGTTGGGCGCGGTGCCGAAGACCATGGCCGCAAAGGACACGGCATACACGCCCACATCCAGCAGGCCACCGCCGCCGAAGGCGGGATCAAAGAGACGGCTTTCTTCGTCATATTCGGCGCGAAAGCCGAAATCTGCGTAAACCATCTGCGGCACGCCGATGCGGCCCTCTTTGAGCCACTGGCGCGTCTGCACCACCGACGGCAGAAAGCGGGTCCACATGGCCTCCATGAGGAACAGTTTCTTCTCACGGGCCAGGGCCACCATCGCCTCCGCCTCGGCACGGTTGATTGCAAAAGGCTTCTCGCACAGCACGGCCTTGCCGCCGTTCAGCGCCATGAGGGTGCAGTCCCTGTGCCCCGAGTGGGGCGGGGCAACATAGACAACGTCCACTTCCGGGTCGGCGCAAAGCGCCTCATACGAACCGTGGCGGCGCGGAATGCCGTATTTGTCCGCGAAGGCGTCGGCACCCGCCAGGCTTCGGGAACCGACGGCGATCACTTCGGCATCGTTAAGAATCTGCAACCCCGCCACCATCTTGTGGGTAATGTTGCCCGTCGCCAGTATGCCCCAGCGGATATTGTCGGCCATGCGGGTGTCTCCTTGTTTTGGAAAATGTGGGACAGCCGCCCTCGGCTGTTTGCTCGTGACACGTGCAGCGAAGGACAGGCGAGGGTGCCTGTCCCACATTATCGGAGGACGCCTGTCCCACATTATCGGCTCGCGATGATTGTCCCGATACATTACCTGCCAGAGGCGGGGTACGGCAAGTTGGGGAGGACTATAAGAATATGGGAGTTATGGGAAGAATGGGAATCATGGGAGGAATGGGAGTGGCACCCTTCGCAAGCGGACCACCCAACGGGTGAACAGCGCTCGCGAAGCCGGTCAGAGCGCGGGCAGGGCTCCGCTGATGCAATTGCGGATGCGTGCGGCGGCGGCGTGCATGTTTTCGAGCACGTGGGTGTGGGACAGGGGTTCAGCGCCGCCGCACAGGTTGGCCACGCAGCACACAACGGCCGAGCGCACGCCAAGTTCGCGGCAGCGGACCAGTTCGGACACGAGGCTCATGCCCACAACAGCCGCGCCGGAACGGCGCAGCAGGTCCACTTCGGCACGGGTTTCGTAGCAGGGGCCGTGCATCCACATGCACGGTCCCGTGTGGTCACAACCCGGCAGGATCAGGTCGGGACGCTGCACGGGAGGAAAGGCATGCCGCAGGAAAGGCCATGCCCACACCTCGTCGCAGGCAACCAGGTCCCCCGGCTTCAAGCCGGGCTGGAGCCCCCCCACGGCATTCAGAAAGATGATGGTTTCCGCCCCCCACCCCGCCATCACATCCACACCGCGCGCCACTTCGGCGGGACTGTAGCCCTCATACAGATGGATGCGGCCGCACTGCATGAACAAGGGACGCCCCCCGTGGGTACCGCGCAGGAATTTTCCACCGTGTCCCGCCACGTGGGCGCCGGGCATGCCCGGCACCCCGGCAAAGGGTACTTCCGCCTCCACCGTGTCCGGCAGCCGTTCCAGTTCCATGCCGGAACCGGTCACCACGCCGACGGGTGCCGCCCCCCTCATCCGCGCCAGGGCCTCGGCAGCACCAGTTCCCGGTACAACTGCATGGCATACTCGTCGGTCATGCCGGCCACGAAATCGGCCGTGCGCCGCGGCAGGGAGTCCGCCGGGTCCTCCTCAAGAATCTCCCGGCTGGGATGTTCCAGCAGATAGTGAAACAGTTCCCGAAGCAGGCGTTCGGCCTTGCGGATTTCCGAGTCGATAAGCCCGCAGGGATAAACGCTGGCATACATGTAATTGCGCAGTTCCACCATCGCGGCGGCGACGTCGGGCACCACGCCGATTTCGCCGTCCTGGCTGCCCCGGATGACGCCCACGACCATATGATCGATCCTTTCCGACACCGTGGCGCCGAGCGTTTTGACGGCGGCCTGCGGAAGATCGGCAAGGGTAAGCACACCGGCGCGAAGGGCGTCGTCTATGTCATGGTTAAGGTAGCCGATCATGTCGGCAACGCTGATGACCAGCCCCTCGCGCGTGGCCGGACCGTCTGCCGGTTTCTGCCCGTAAACAAATGCTTTTCCCGCGGAATGGCGCAGAATGCCGTCGCGCACCTCCCAGGTAAGATTCAATCCCTGTCCCGCGCCGCGCCGTTCCAGTTTGTCCACCACGCGCAGGCTTTGCTCGTAATGGCGAAATCCCTCCGGGAGTTCCCCGGCGAGCACGCGCTCGCCCGCATGGCCAAACGGCGTGTGGCCGAGATCGTGGCCCAAGGCGATGGCCTCGGTCAGGTCCTCGTTGAGGCAGAGTGCCCGCGCAATGGTCCGCGCTATCTGCGCCACTTCCAGCGTGTGGGTGAGCCGGGTGCGGTAGTGGTCGCCCTCGGGCGCAAGAAACACCTGGGTCTTGCGCTTGAGCCGGCGAAACGCCTTGGTATGAAGAATACGGTCGCGGTCGCGCTGAAACGCGGTACGGTACGGGTCCTCGGCCTCGGCCACGGCACGGCCGCGGCTGTTGCGGGCAAGGCATGCGCCCGGCGCCAGTATCCGCGCCTCGCGCTCCTCAAGCATTTCTCGGACACTTTGGGACATGGCAGAGCACCTTGAATTGAAAGCGGGAACATCTTACCAGAAAGGCAGGGGTTGGCATACGGAAACGGCTCAATTCGCGCCAACCACCCCTTCAGTCCGGTCATAGTGATGCTCTCCACAAAGAAGCGCCGGCACAGAGCAAAGAGCACCCGCACCGGCCATTCAGCGGTGTGGTTGACCATGAACGCCTGAAGCCCCGGGGCCAGCGGCATTTTGGCCATGGAGTGGATGCAGATCGGCGGGCCCGTAAAATCGTTTCAGACGTGCACCACAGGTCGCCCTGGCCGCCGGGCCTGCCCACGCGCACGCGGATGTTCGGATAGTGCCGTTCGAATTCGCGAATGGCTTCGAAGGTGCCGAAAGAGACCCGCGATTCGCCCCCCAGAGTTCGATGGTGACAGGAGCGGCGGACTTGTTCTGCGCGGCGGCAAACGCCGAGAAGGCCAGCAGCGCGAGAAGCATTCTGGTCCGCATGCCCGTCTCCCAAAACAATAGATGACCATTCACTGCAGGACAACATGGAAAAGCACGAACGCAGAGGCGCGGAGGACGCAAAGAAACGCAGAGAACTTTGTCGGTTTCTGTTCGACCTCTGCGAATCTCTGCGTCCTCCGCGTCTCTGCGTTTCGGTGTTGTCTTTTTAGCCTGATCAAGGGAATTACTGGAGATTGTTCACGATGCGCTTGATGCCGTCCACCAGACGTGGTTCGTGGAAGTTCATGTTGAGTCCAAGGCGGGTTGCGGTCAGACGCAGATAGGTGAGTGTCTTGGCCTGATCTCTTTCTGTCATAATCTCTTTTGCCTTCACGTCGACAATGACTTTTCCCTCTACAAGGAGGTCAAGCCGCAGGTCCGTGGCCAGCTTGACACCTTTGTAGTCGATGGGCACGGGTTTCTGGCGTTCAAAGTTGATGCCGCGAAGGCGGAATTCCTGGCTGAGAGCCTCTTCATAAACCGATTCCAAAAGGCCGGGGCCGAGTGTACGGTGGACTTCAATGGCGGCGGCAATAATGAGTTCAGAAATGGCATTCTCGTGCGTGGCACATCCTCCTGTGGTGCTGCATTTCCCGAAACCCTTTGCAGGAAGATTTTTTCGCAGAGGCTTAGAGGATACAAAGATTCGCAGAGAAAGACAGGGGGGAGAGAGCAGAAGGCGGAAAGGCTCTATTCCCCTGTCCCTCCCTCTGCGTTACTCTGCGCTCTCTGCGTCTCTGCGTTCAAGTCTTGTTTGGGTTTGAAGCACGCACCTTCATGCGGCTGTTTTCATTGCTTCCTGAATTGCTGCCAGTGCCTTTGCCGGATACTCGAAACCGATAACCTGGCTCGACCCGTCCTTCAACAGCAGCCGCACGCCATGGGCACCGTCCAGACCCACCCGCAGACGAAGCGGGCGTCTTTCCCCGCGTATGGCATGCGTGATGTTTTCGACCATGGACGCCTCGATGATGGAACCAATGGGCACACGCGAGAATCGCTTTCGCATCCAGAATCCTTGTGTGGTCGTAGTGACTATTTCGTTGGGCGTGATGCAGTCACTCTTGTACACGCGGAGCTTGAGAATACGAAGGATTAACACAAGAAACATCGGGGCCAGGGGAATACTCAGCACTACTGTGCGGCTTGCGCCAGCGGGCCAGTGTTTCGTGTAAAAGATCACAATGAAAAACAGGGGCAAATAGACGGCTATGCATACAGCCCTAAGTGTTTCAATGTAAAAACTCAACTTCGGGTTCCGTATCCCGCAATACAAGTCCATCTCCCTGGCCCCTTTTGATAACTTGATTGCATTCCATGGAAAGCCAAATTCCCCGGCGCAACCCCGCGCCTGTGGTATACTTGCGCATTCAACCGAGGAACCTGAATTCATGCCCATTTCTGACGAATCGAAGATGATTTCCATCCCCAAGCCGCCGGTGACGGAGAAGGCGATGCTGGTGCGCGTGGCGCTGCCCGGCGACAGCGAACTGGAGGTGGAGGACTCGCTCGAAGAACTGCGCCAGCTGGCGTGGACGGCGGGCGCGGAGATTGTGCTGACGATAGTGCAGCACCGTGACCGGCCGAACCCGGCAACACTGGTGGGTGCGGGCAAACTGGAGGAGATGAAGCTGGCGATCGAGGAGATGGGTATTGAGGTGGCCATTTTCGATTCGGACCTCACGGCAGCCCAGGGCAGCAAGCTCGAAAAGGCGCTCGACATCAAGGTGGTCGACCGCACGCAGTTGATCCTGGACATCTTCGCCCAGCGCGCGCAGACGCGGGAGGGCCGCAAGCAGGTGGAACTTGCCCAGTTGCAGTATCTGCTGCCCCGCCTCTCGGGGCGGGGCTCGGTCATGCGCCAGCAGGGC
>CAZOMH010000379.1:0-5026 GCA_964580415.1 uncultured Nitrospirales bacterium | reverse complement strand
TTCAGTCCGACGCTGCACTCGCTGCGTCTCAATTATGTGGAGTCATTCCCCAAGTTTTATGACCCAAAGGGGTTCAGTTACAAACCGTTCAGAAAGGAACTTCCATGGTAAAGATGCTGCAGGTAACCAAGAATGTGTTCGCCGTGATGGCGATTGTGTGCGTGTTGGCGGCCATCGCCGCGCCGTTCGCCTTCGGTGCCGACGGTGAAGCGGGCGTGGTGAAGAATATCGCGGGGTCCACGGGCCTTGGCGCGGCCGGCATGGCGATTGGCGCAGGTCTTGCCTTTGCCGCCGGCGCCCTGGGCACGGGCATCGTGCAGTATGCGGTGTGCGCGAGCGGCATCGGCGTGCTGGCGGAGAAGCGCGAAATGCTTCCGCTGGTCATCCTCTTCATTGCCATTCCCGAAACGCTGGTGATTTTCGGTTTTGTGCTGGCCCTTATGCTCATCCAAAAGATCGCCTGATTGACTTTTCATGAGTACGGAACGCCTTCTTGACTCCATGACGCGCGAAACCGCGCGGCGCCGCGACGAGATCCTCGCCCGGGCCCGCGCGGAGGCGGAGCGTATTGTCCGCGAGGCCCGTCAGCGCGCCGAGGCGGGGCATGCCGCCGCGGTGGCCGCGGTGGCCGCCGAACTGGACGTGCTGGCCCAGCAGGGCCGGGAACGGGCCGAAGCCGAGGCTGCGCGCTGTGTCTTTGTCATGAAGGACGGCGTGATTCGCAAGGCGCTCGAGGCCGCGCGGAAACGGCTGGTCGAATTGACGGCGCAGCCCGCTTTCCGGCCTTCTCTTGAACGGCTGCTTGCGGAGGCCTTTGCCGCAGTGCCCGAAGAAGAGGCCGCGCCCGAACCGGAGACGGCGCACGAGGTCGTTTTTGAATCGATGGGCACGGAGCCCGCGGTTCCCGAGATTGCGCAGGAGGCGTCGCCCGATCTGACGACCGAGTCGTCAGCCGTGGAAGAGACCGAAGGCGCTGAGGCCGGTGAATCCGTTGTTCCCCGTGAACCGAACGAGCGGCTGGTGATGGTTCCCGCCAGGCATGCGGCGGCGCTGGGTGCCCAGATTGAGGCGGCCGGGGCGCAGTTGGCCCTTGTGCAGGGTCCGCCGGACGGCGTGATTGTGGAAGACAGTTGGGGCACGTTCCGCGTGACCAACACGCTCTCCCTGCGGCTGGCCCGGCTTGAGGGCGCAATCCGCACCGAGGCCTACGTGCTTCTGTTCGGCCGGGAGGCGCGCCAATCATGAGCATACGCAACACCTATGGCATTTATGTCAACGCCCGCATTCATGCGCGCCGGTCGGAACTGCTGACCAGGCAGCGCTATGAGGAACTCCTCCAGAGCGGCGATCTGGCCGGTCTGGTGCGTAATCTGCTCGGCAATCCGTCCTATGAAAAGGACATGGCGGAGGCGCTGCTTCACGGCGAGGGCGCGAACGCGGTCGAAGAGGCCGCAGGGCGCAATCTGGACCGGGAATTTGAGTTTCTGATGCGGATCGTGCGGCGCGAGCCCCTGCGCGCCGAGGCGCTGACATATTTTCTGAACCGCTGGGATTTGGCGGCGATCAAGTCGCTGCTGCGGCGCGGTATCCGGGGCGAAAGCCCGGGCCGTTTCGGCCTGGTAACGGGACCGTCCCTGCCCTGGCCCGTGATGGAGCGCTTTGCGGCGCAGGCGAATTCGCTGGAAAGCACCGTGCAGTTGCTGGCGGGCAATTTTCCGGCGCTGTGCGGTCGGCTGCCGCGGCTGCTTGCCGCGCGCAACGAGGAACGGCCCGGCGCCGAGGCGGTTGCCGCGCTGGAGACCGCGCTGGACCGGCGTTACTTTGAACGCTGCGCCGACGCGATGTGGACCGGACCGCGCCTTGCGGCGGTGCGCGGGTATCTTCGCCTTGAGGTGGACCGGATTAATCTGCGTTCCGTGATGGCGGACCTGCTGTACGGGACGCATTCCGCCGAAGGGCGTGGCGCGTGGCTGCGGGGCGGTCTTGTCGATGCGGCAACCCTTGATGCGTTTGCGGCGTGCGGCAGCCTTGAGCAGGCGACGGTGATGCTGGAAAACACCCCCTACCGGGCACTGCACCAGGTGTTCTCGCGGGTGCAGCAGACGGGCCAGCTTGGCGCGATGGACCGGCGCTTTGAAATGTTCTTTGTTGAACGGTTGGGCAAGATGGTCCACCAGGACCCCTTTGGCCTGTCGCTGTTTATGAGTTATGTGTGGCTCAAGTGGCTTGAATGCGCGAATCTGCGCGTGCTGGCGCGGGGTGCCGAGGCCGGCCTTCCGTCCGGGCGCGTGCGGGAAGAACTGATATGTCTAACGTAGTGGCGCTGGCGCGCGGCGCGTTGGCGATGCAGATGGCCCTGGCGGGGTTGCGCGTGGAGCAGCCCGAGCCGGGTGACACGGCGGAGAACGTGCTGGACGAACTCCTGCGCGATCCGGGTCCGGTGACGCTGGTCATCGTGCAGGATGATTACCGCCGGAAGTTTTCAGAATGGTTCCGCGACCGTCTGTCGCGGCACAAGACGCGTCCGCTGGTGGTGTACTGTCCGGAGTCTCCGGGCGGCGACGAGGATGTGGACGCATATATCACGTCCGTGCTGAAGCCCGCGCTGGGTTTCGAAATACGGTTGGAGTGAGCGCGATGGTGCAGACAAGAGAACCAATCACGGGTAAGCTTTGCCTGGTGTCCGGCCCAATGATCGGCGCTTCCGGCATGCTTGGCGTGTCCATGGGCGAAATGTTGCGCGTGGGCAAACTGGGCCTGATCGGCGAGGTGATCCGCATCAACGGGGATACCGTTTATGCGCAGGTGTTTGAGGACACCGGCGGCATGATGCTGGGCGAGCCCGTTACGAGCCTGGGCTTCCCCCTTTCCGTGGAACTGGGGCCGGGCCTGCTGGGCGGCGTGTTTGACGGCATCCAGCGTCCGCTGGAAGTGCTTCGCGGCATGTCGGGCGATTTCATTGCGCGCGGCCTTACGGCCCCGGCGCTTGACCGCGAAAAGAAGTGGGCTTTCGCGCCCGTCGTGACGGCGGGGCAGAAAGTGGTTGGCGGCGACGTGCTCGGCACGGTGCAGGAGACGCGGGCGTTCACGCACCGCGTTTTGGTTCCGCCCAATGTGTCCGGCGTTGTCAAGTCGGTCGTTTCCGCCGGCGAGTACACCGTGGAGCAGCCGGTCGTCGTGCTTGAAGACGGCACGGAGCTTTCCATGATGCAGCGCTGGCCCGTGAAACGGCCGCGCCCGGTCGTGCGCAAGCTCCCGGCGAACCAGCCCTTCATCACCGGACAGCGCGTGCTGGACTGCATTTTCCCCGTGGCGCTGGGCGGTTCGGCCGTGGTGCCGGGCGGTTTCGGCACGGGCAAGACCGTGGTGGAGCAGACCCTTTCCAAGTACTGCAACGCCGACATCATCGTCTACGTGGGCTGCGGCGAGCGCGGCAACGAAATGGCGGACGTGCTGGACGAATTCCCGGCGCTGACCGACCCGAAGACGGGCGATTCGCTGATGAACCGCACGATCCTTGTGGTCAACACGTCGAACATGCCGGTGGCCGCGCGCGAAGCGTCGGTGTATTCCGGCATTACGCTGGCTGAATATTACCGCGATCAAGGGTTCAGCGTGGCCATCATGGCCGACAGTTCGTCCCGCTGGGCCGAAGCGCTCCGCGAAATCTCTTCGCGTCTTGAAGAGATGCCGGGCGAAGAAGGCTACCCGACGTACCTTTCCGCCCGAATTGCCGAATTCTACGAGCGCACCGGCCGGGCCGAGTGCCTGGGCACGGTGGCCGAAGGCGAAACGCCGCGCCAGGGTTCGCTGACGCTGGTGGCCGCCGTGTCGCCGGCCGGCGGCGACTTCTCCGAGCCCGTGACGCAGACCTCGCTTCGCGTGGCCGGCGGCTTCTGGGGCCTGGACGCCTCGCTGGCCTACCGCCGCCACTATCCGGCCATCAACTGGAGCGTCAGCTATACGCTGTACCTTGAAACGCTGAAGCCGTGGTTCCGCGATCACGCCCCCAAGGGGTGGCTGGAGAACCGGCAGCGCGCGATGGAGCTGCTCCAGCGCGATGCGGAAATGCAGGAAATCGTGCAGTTGGTGGGTCCCGACGCCCTTCAGGACGCGGAAAGGCTCATCCTGGAAACGGGCAAGATGGTCCGCGAGGTTTTCCTGCAGCAGAACGCCTTCTCCGACAACGACGCTTTCAGCAGTCTGGAGAAGACGGGCGGTTTGCTCGAAACGCTGCTTGAGTTCTACGACCTGAGCAGGAACGCAATTGAAAACGGGGTTACCCTGAACCGCCTGATGGGGCTCCCGGTGCGCGAGGATATCGCGCGTTTGCGCAATGAGTCCAATGCGGATTTCGCCGACAAGCGGGCCACTGTGTGCGCCAGAATGCGCGCCGACGTCGCCGCCGCGGCCACGAAGAAGGGATAGAGACATGACCGGCAACAACCAGCCCCCCGCCGAAGCCCCGCTCCGGGCCGAATACTGGGACCTGACATACATCTCCGGACCGCTTGTTTTCCTGAAGAACGGCGGACGTTTCCCGTCCGGCGCCATTCTTGAGCTGACCATGACCAACGGCGAAGTTCGCCAGGGCCAGGTGCTCGAGGCGAGCACGAGCCATGCCGTTGTCCAGGTGCTGCAGGGCACGCAGGGCGTGGACGTGAAGGGCGCGTCCGTGTCGCTCAAGCAGGACGTGGCCACCATCGGCGTGTCCACCGCGCTGCTCGGCCGCCGCTTCAACGGCACAGGCGTTCCCATCGACGGGCTGCCCCCGGCGGTCGTCGACAAGGAAATGAACATCAACGGCGCGCCCATGAACCCCGTCGCCCGCGACAAACCAAACGACTTCATTGAGACCGGCGTGACGGCCATCGACGAGTTCAACACGCTCGTGCGCGGACAGAAGTTGCCAATCTTCTTCGGGTCCGGCCTGCCGGCCAACGAGGTGGCCAACCTGATCGTGCAGCAGGCGCGCACGCGCGACGCCTCCGAGCAGTTCGTGGTGGTCTTCGGCGCGATGGGCATC
>CAZOMH010000378.1:0-5030 GCA_964580415.1 uncultured Nitrospirales bacterium | reverse complement strand
CATGGAAATCTTCAACGGGGTGGTCCTTTTCTTGAGCGGCAATGAACTCGCCACAGACAAGTGGGACCGCATCCTGTCCACCGGTCGGATTGTGTGGGGATTTGCCAACGACGACAGTCACGACACGCCCCACCGCGGAATTGCATGGAACATGGTGCAGTGTGCCACGCGCAACGCGGACGACATTGTCGCCGCCATGCGGGCCGGCCGCTTTTACGCCAGCACAGGCGTCAAAGTGGACGAAATACGCACCGACGGGCGGACCGTGACTGTCAAAGCGGCCAATGCCCAGAGCTTCCGCGTTTACACCGACAAGAGCCGTGTGCTTGCCCGGCCCCGGGGGGGCGAGATGTCTTACACCGTGCCGGACGGCCTGAAAGACTGCACCTACATACGTATCGGGTGCTACGGGGAAGGCGAATCCGAAGCCTGGCTCCAGCCCATGTTTCTGAACCCCTGAAATCCTGAAAACCGGGATGCGAAACGTCTCTTTCCGTGTTTGGTAAGGTGGACAGAACAAAGGAAAACCAAACTATGGCAAGAGTGCGGATATTTTACGGCAGCACCACCGGCCACACAGAAGAGGTTGCCGCCATGATCGCGGACCGGCTGGGCGGCGCGGTGGAATACATCAGGGACATCTCAGTCGCTTCAATTGGAGATTTGGCCGGGGCCGAGGCGCTTATTCTGGGTGTTTCCACATGGGACGACGGCCAACTGCAGCAGGACTGGGAGCGGTTCTTTCCCAATTTTGATGAGGTTGATTTCCAGGGCAAACCCGTGGCCCTTTTTGGTCTTGGCAATTCCCGCGAATTCCCCGGTCAGTTCTGCGATGCGCTCGGCATTCTCCACCGCAAGATAGTGCAGTGCTGCGGCAGGGTGGTCGGTTATTGGCCAGTTGACGGCTACAGGTTCAAGGCGTCCGGAGCCGTCGTGGAAGGCCGCTTTTGCGGGCTGGCGCTTGACCAGGAAAACGAACCCGACAAGACACCAGACCGCCTGAACCAGTGGGTGGAACAGATTCGGGGAGAACTGGGCGCATAGGTCGGGTGTAGGACAGCCGCCCCCGGCTGTCATGGAGAACCATCGTCCCCCTGCATGACGTCCTGCGTGCGGTGCAGGACAGCCGTCTCCGGCTGTCATGGAAAACAGTCAACCACGGTCGGAATGTGAGGCTGTCACCCCGCGGGCGTTCGCTGCAAATCGACAGGCGGGGGCGCCTGTTCCTGCATTTTCTTGCGGGGGCGGTACAGGTGTGTGCTGGTGCCAAATACCACCGCGGCGGATTCCATGACCGTCTCGCTGAGCGTCGGATGGGGATGGATGGTCATATCCAGGTCATTCGCCAGCGCCCCCATTTCAATGGCCAGCGCACCCTCCGCAATCAATTCTCCCGCACCCGCCCCGGCGATGCCCATCCCCAGAATTTGGTTTGTTTCAGGGTCGCATATCAGCTTGGTCAGCCCTTCAGGCCGGCTCAGGGTGCTGGCCCGGCCCGATGCAGCCCAGGGGAACCGGGTGATTCGCACGGCCCGCCCCTGTTTTTCGGCGAGCGTTTCCGTCAGTCCGCACCAGGCCACCTCCGGGTCTGTGAACACCACTGCGGGAATCGCCATCGGCTCGAAGACGCTGTCGTGTCCCGCGATGACCTCGGCCGCCACCCGGCCCTCCGCGGATGCCTTATGGGCAAGCATGGGTTCCCCCGCCACATCGCCAATGGCAAAGATGTTCGGCTCGGCCGTGCGCCGTGCCGGATCGATCTCGATAAAGCCGCGATCATTGACCGCCACTCTTGTCGAGGCAAGATTGAGCCCGCTCGAGTTGGGCTTGCGTCCCACGCAGACCAGCACCTTGTCGAATTCACAGGCCTGCCGGACCGTGTCGCTTCCCTCCAGCACCACGCGGACGCGGGAACCCTCGTCCTTAACCTCCGCAATCTTGGTCTGGAACAGGAGTTGGTGCATCAGGCCCTCAAGGCGGGCCTGAAGCGGCTTTACCAGGTCCCGGTCGGCGCCAGGCAACAGGCCGCCGGTCATCTCCACCACCGTCACCCTCGAACCGAGCGACGCATAAACCGAACCCAGTTCCAGCCCGATATACCCGCCGCCCACCACCAGCAGCGTCTCCGGGATTTCCTCCATCAGCAGGGCATTGGTGGAGTTCATAAGCCGGGGCGAGTCAATCAGGGGGCCAAACAGGGCCGGACGGGAACCGCTGGCGATGATCGTGTAGTCGGCGCGGAGCACATCCTCCGATCCGTCCTGGTGGAAAATGGCCAGGGTTTTCGAATCCAGAAAACTGGCCCGCGCTTGAAGATAACGCACTTTCCGTGACTGGCAAAGCTGGCCCAGTCCGCTGGTCATCTGCTGTACCACCGAATGCGTCTTCTGGCGAACCTTCTCCAAGTCCATCCGGGGAGCTTCGAAGGTCAGCCCCCATTCGGACGCTTCCCGGGTGTCATTGATCAGCTTGGCGACATGCAGGAGCGCTTTGGACGGGATGCATCCCCGGTACAGACAGGTCCCTCCAGGATTAGCCTCCACGTCTATCAGGGTTACATCCAACCCCAGGTCGGCAGCATGAAATGCCGCAGCATATCCCCCGGGACCGGCACCAACCACCGCGACATGCGCGGCAAGTGTTTCTGTCATGGCTCCACACTCCTTCCTGGGGGCTGGACATGGTCACTATTCCCAAACCTGTCGCGATTGTAACATATGTGCCCTTGGACACGAACTGCCCAAAATTGTCAAAAAAACCGTGGAGAATGCCAAATTTGGTCGCAAAAGGTCAAGAATTGTCCCTATAAACGACGCTAATTGTCGCTTCGGAAAGGAGAAAAATGCATAAAGACATATACGGAAGGTACTTATGTCCCTCGGCACGAAATATGCCACGAATGAGGCCGGACATGTGCTCCAAATGACTGAGACAGTATGAAACCGCCGGGCAGTTATGGCACAGAAGTGGGTGAGTGATCGATGAAAGAGGGTTGAACGTATGGACAAGACACGCGGTTTTACTCTTATTGAACTGATGATTGTGGTGGCCATCATAGCCATTATTGCCGCCATCGCGGTGCCCAATTTGCTGCGGTCCCGCATCCAGACAAACGAGGCTTCGGCCGTGCAGGGGATTCGGGCCATAGTATCCGCACAGACCTCGTACAACACGCAGAACGGGAACTATGCGGCGAATATTGGCGATTTGGGCACTTCAACCCCGCCTTTCCTGAACGGGGATTGGGTCAAGTCAAGGAGCGGATACAATTTTGCCATGGTGGGCGTTCTCCAAACCTACACCATCAACGCCGACCCGGTTCAATTCTTCGTTCAGGGGAATCACGGCTTCTTTTGCGATGCCAGCGGCGTGATTCGCGCGGAAAAGGACAAACCGGCAAGTGTGGCGAGTTCCCCTATCGGCGAATTCTAGGGGCGCGGCATCCGGCAGTGCAGGGAGTTTAATGCGGTCGGACTGTATCAGTCCGGCCGCATTTCTATACCAGCCCCGCAATGGCCCCGTCAAGGTCGTAGCCCGCATCCGCAACTGCATCCGCCAGATTGTGCAGATCATCCCGGCACTGTTCGAGCAGCGGCGAAATATCCGCGCATTCCGGGCGGGATGACAACCGATCCGTGGCCAGGGAAACGGGCAGCACCGCGCACAGCCGGTCCAACTGTTCCTTGTTCACGTAACGGTGCCCGCCGAAGCGGTTTTCCATGAGGAAAACCCGCACATCGGGGTCTTGAAAGACGCGGCTCAGCAACGGAGCCCAAATTTCCGTACCCAATGCGGCGGCATCGCGGTCGTAGGCGACCGCGATGCGGACCAGGCGGGCATCCATGTCGGCACGCCATGCGTCCGGGTTCATTTCCTGGAAAGAGCGGGCGATCTGGCGCGTAAGGAACCACTCGCGCATCCATGCCGCGCTGGTGGCGGTCACGTCAAACGCGGGGGCTGCCGGACGCACCGCAGGTGCCGGGACGCCAACCGAAGTATCCCCGGGAATGGGGACCTTCAGGCTGTCCATACCGGGAGCGGCCATCAGCCCAATCGGGCGCATCAGCGCGGCGGCGAAAAGCACCCGCCGGAGGTCCGGAGCGCCTTCCGCCACAGGCAGGACTTCCACCAGCGCCGCGAGTGTTTCGGGCTCGATATCCAGCGCCTCAAGGCGGCGGCGCAGTTCCCGAACCGCCATTACGCCTTCGCGCGCGCGCCGCAGGGCCTCTTCGGGGCAACCGGGCAGCAATATTTTGTCCCGAATGGCGCCAAGGAACGCAGCCAAACGGTCCTTCACGGTTTGCCAGCCCTCCTCCTCCAGGGTTTCGCCCGACAGCAGCGCGAAGGTGTCCGGGGCGACAAGCGCCCGGAAGGGCGCGAGCAATGCGGCGAGGTTCATTTCAAGATAAGCCTCATCGACACTCGGCACGCCCCGCCCGCCGAGTTCAGCATGCAGTCTGCCCCACGAGTTGTCAAAATCGCGGATTTGGCGCCAGTCGATGAGCGCGCGGTATTCATACCCGCGCAGCGCGACATGCAGCCCCCGCTCGGCCAGCGTGGGCGCATGGTGCAGGTATTCCAGGCCTGTTCTGGCGTCCTGAAAGATCACATACGCCGTGCCGTCCTGATCAAGGTCCAGGGCTTCGGCCAATGGCTTGCGCCGCAGGCGCTTGTCCTCGACCGACCCCTCATTGATTGCGGTTGAGGTATGGATTACGCCGCGTGTCACACCATAGGCGTTGTTGTAGATGACGAGTCCCCGTTCGCCCCCGTCACGGTTGGAGTAGGCAAACACGTTCTCGTCCACCCAGCCTTCCGGGGTCACGAAGTCATACAGCGCGAAATGACGCGCGCCGCTGAAAACATGGCGGCGCCGCACCAGCGGGAATATCTCGCGTTCGTGGCGGGCGATGAGGCCCGCGTCCGGCGTTTCGTTGAGGTAGGCGCGCCGGTATTCCATGCCGTACTTTTCGGCAAATCCCTCGATCTGGCCATGGCCGAACATGGGCAGCCCCGGCATGGTCACCATC
>CAZOMH010000377.1:0-5045 GCA_964580415.1 uncultured Nitrospirales bacterium | reverse complement strand
TGGCGGCGGCGGCGGCGCGGGCGGCGCGGGCGGCGGCGGCGGCGGCGGCGGCGGCGGCGGTTCCGGCGGTTCCGGCGGCGGCGGTGCCGGCGGCGCCGCATATGACGGAATTTTTGGATACGGCATGAGCCGCTCCACGGGCGGCGGCGGCGGCGGCGGCGGCGTGGGTCAGGACGGCAGCCGGGTAAGCACCACCACGTGGCCCGCCTCTCCCGCGGGTGGTTCCTCCGGCGCGACCGGCGGCACGGGCGGCACAGGCGGCACGGGCGCAACCGGTGGCGCGGGCGGCACAGGCGGCACAGGCGCGGCCGGCGGCGGCGGATTTGTGCTGGCCGCACGCGGTCTGTTGCGCATTACAGCCCCATCGACGCTGGATGTTTCCGCCGGCACCCCGAGTTCCGGTCTGAGTGGCGGTTCTGCGGGCACTTCTCCGCAGGGGCCGACGAGCGGTTCCACCGGCATATCCGGCAGCGCCGGCGGCGCTTCGGGCGGTTATCTGGGCAGTGGCGCCCTGTACGGCGGCGGTGCCGGCGGCACGGGCGGCACGGGCGGCGCGGGCGCGGCGGGTGCCGCGGGCGGCACAGGCGGCGCGGGCGCCACGGGCGGTTTCGCGGTGCCCGGCATGGTGAAGCTGCACGGCTCCATCGTTCTCGCGGGCAATGCCTCCATTGCGGCAGGCAATGCGGCGAGCACGGACGCCGACAACAATGGCGGCGTTACGGTAATTTCCAATATGACCGAGACGGCCCGCAACGCGAACAAGCCCGCGGCGGCAACGGCGTCGCTTGTCTTTGGCGCCTCGCCGCACGATGCGCTGCTGAAGGCAACCAACCCCTTCATCGGCGGCAAGACACCGGTCATTCCCAATCTTGACGGCGGACCGGCCAGCCGCGGCTGGTGCCAGTCCGGCTACTGGAACAGCGGCCTCGAAAGCCCGGCCTTTGACAGCAACAACGGTCTTGAGTTCCGCGTGCTCCGCGTGGGTGACGGAGGCTCGGCCTTCGACGGCTTTGACCAGGTGCTTGTCCGCAACACCAATGCGTCGGGCAACATTGACAATGTCGGCCTCGTTGTCGGCGTCAACCTGCCCAAGCTGATAGACGGCAACAGCGGCACGACCGGCACGCTGCTTCCGGGACAGACCTGGACCACCACGGTTCCGGCCGGCGCGTATGTGAATGTTCCCGGCGCCAGCGGCACACCGGGCGACGGCCCCGTGGCCGAGTTCACCGCCCTGCCCGTGACCGGCGCCAAGAATCTCGTGGTGCAGTTCGTGGATCAGTCCACACCGGGCACCGGCACAATCGCAAGCTGGCTGTGGAATTTTGGCGACGGCGCCACCAGCGCCGAACAGAACCCCATTCACACGTACACCAACGCGGGACCGTACACGGTTTCCCTGTCGGTGCAGAACGAGTTTGGCCTCGGTGTTGAGACCAAGGCGGACTATATCCTGGTCACCGACCCGGTCGGCCCGACAGCCTCGTTCAGCGCCGGTCCGTTGACCATCGCGCAGGGCGGAACCGTTTGGTTCGGCGACACCTCGCAGGCGGGCTCCATGGCCATCCAGTCGTGGGCGTGGGACTTTGGCGACGGCCAGACGGCCACAACGCAGAGTCCGAGCCACAGCTACAGCACGGCGGGCACATACACTGTCAAACTTACCGTGACCACCGCCGCGGGAAGTGACGAGGAACTGAAGACGGGCCTGGTCACCGTCACGGCTCCCGTGCCGCCGACGGTGGACTTTACGGCATGGCCGACCGCCGTTGTGGCGGGTTCGGTTGTGCAGTTTGCCGACCTTACGCTGGCCGGTTCCGCCGCGCTGCAGTCGTGGGCGTGGGACTTCGGCGACGGCGGCGGCAGCGCTGCGAAGAGCCCGACCCACCTCTACACCACGCCGGGCGTGTACACAGTCACGCTGACGGTGACCGCGCTGGACGGCGCTTCGGCCGGCTCGACAAAACCGGCGTTCATCACGGTGTCTTCGCCCAACGGTCCGGTGGCCGATTTCACGGTTGCCCCGACCACGGGCCTTGCCCCGTTGACCGCGCAGTTTGTCGATCTCTCCCAGCCGGGCGGCTCGGCAATCACCTCGTGGCTGTGGAACTTCGGCGACGGCCAGTCGTCGAACCTGCCGGCACCCGCGCACACCTATACCTCGGCCGGGAGCTACTCCGTGTCACTGACCGTGACAACGGACATCGGAACGAACACCAAGTCGCGCGACAATGTGATCGTTGTGACGGCGCCGGGCGGCCCGACCGCCAATCTGACCGGCTATCCGACCTCCGGGAAAGCGCCGCTCTCCGTGCAGTTTGCGAGCACCTCGGTTGCGGGCGATTCGCCGATCACCAAGTGGGAATGGGCCTTTGGCGACGGCGGCACGAGCCTGGAACAGGCGCCGTACCATGTCTACAGCGCCACGGGAACCTACAGCGTGATGCTGACGGTCACCGCGGCAAACGGCGCCACCAACCGTATAACCAAGGCAGCCTACGTCACCGTGGCGGCGGCGGACAAACTGACGGCGGCGTTCGGTTCGGACACCACCTCGGGATCGACCCCGCTGACCGTCCGCTTCTTCGACCATTCGCTGCGCGGCACCGGCACGATCAGCACATGGCTGTGGGAGTTCGGCGACGGGGAAACCAGCGCGGCCCAGAACCCGACGCATGTGTACACCGAAGAGGGCTCGTACACGGTCACGCTGACGGTGACCGATGCGGTCTCCTCCGACGCCATCACAAAGACAGCCTACATCAACATTGACAAGGGCATGCCCGCAGTGGGTCTTGCCGGGCTGGCGTTGCTGGCCGGTGTGTGCGCGGCGGGCGGCGCCCGGAGCCTGCGTCGCCGCGGACGCTGACTGAAAACAGCCTGACCGTTTAAATGCGGCCGCCGGACGTCGTTCCGGCGGCCGCTTCTTGTTGCCCTTCCCGGTCCCGCGAAGACAAACGAAAACGCCCGCGTTTCGTGCATTTGGACCAGCCAAAGCGGTGTCGGCGCTGCGCTCTGCCGCCGCAGTCCAAAACCGGCCTTGGCGGGCACGCTTCTTGATTGACAGGGATTGCCTGTCCTGAAACGGGTGTAACCTTCCGAACCCTGACGGCCATTACCGCAGTGGATGCCGGCGCAATCCGGCCCCAAGGGTAAAACAACAACGGGGCGGCTCGTTGGACGGGCCCGGAAACAAGGAGCATGAACATGAAGAACGGCAAATGGATACCGGGAGCGGCAATTCTTCTGGCGCTGGCACTTTCGCTGACGGCTGCGGCCGGACAGAATGGTGCGGCAGGCAAAGGGCAGCGGATGCAAAGGCTCATTGCGGCCGACACCAACGGCGACGGAAAGATCACCCTAGAAGAGGCCAAGGCGGCCTTCCCCAACGGAACACAGGAACAGTTCAACAAACTGGACCGCAACCACGACGGCGTCCTGAGCATGGCCGACAAGCCCCAGGAGAACGGGCAGGCGGGCACCAAGCGCGGTGCGTTGCTGCAAAAGTTGCAGGCCGCGGACACAAACAACGACGGAAAGGTCACCCTGGAAGAGGCCAAGGCCGCTTTCCCCAACGGAACGCAGGAACAGTTCAACAAACTGGACCGCAACCACGACGGCGTCCTGAGCATGGCCGACAAGCCCCAGGGCAATGGTCAGGCGAACACCGGGCGCAGCGAGATGCTTCAGCGTTTGCGGGCCGCCGACACGAATAATGACGGGACGGTCACTTTCGAGGAGGCCAAGGCCGCTTTCCCGAAACTCACCCGGGAACGGTTCTCCAAACTGGACCGGAATGGTGACGGGGTGCTTTCCATGGCGGATCGGAAGAACGCGGCCAACTGAACCCGCTTTCTGGACACATTCGGCACCCCCGGCGGCGTTGCCCCGGGGGGCCGTTCTGTTTCCGCGACATCAAGCGGGGAGCAGATAACGGACCTGCATAACCTCGGAAGGCACCGCATAGGCACCCAGGTATCCGGGCGCGGCCTCAAACCAACCCACCCAAAGCCCTTCGACCACAATCTCCCGGGGAACGGAACCATGGGTCTCCGAGTTGAAGACTTGCCGGGAGGCAAAATGCGCCGCGTTCGGGGGCATGCCCAGCGCCTTAAACAGGGCTTCCTTGGCAGTCCAGAGCGCATAGAAACGTCCAACCTGTTCTGCGGCGGAACTCCGTGCCAGCCAGTCCTGCTCCTCCCGTGGAAAGAAACGGCGGGACAGCCGCTCCAAGGGACGGTCTGGCCGCATGAGTTCCACATCGACCCCCACGGGTCCCCCTCTGGAAACGGCAACGAACACCCATGCACCCGAGTGGGTAAGACTTGTGTGCAGGGGCACGCCGCGTGCGGCGCGGAGTTTGTTCAGAAGGGCGTGTCCGGCAACATACTGCGCCTTCCGCGCGGCATTATGCATGCCTTCCGCACGCACCCGTTCTTCCGGGGCCAGTACGGACCATTCCGGCAACTGCGCATTCATGGACGCCCGCCAAACCTCAAGCGTGTCCGTGCCCAACGCGCCTTCGGTGCGGGCTGTTTCCCACCGAACGGGCTCTGGGGGAATCACAAATCCTCTTCCCCAAAGTCGGGATCGTCACTCTCGTCATCATCGTCCACATCCCCCTCCCGGTCCTCCTCGTCCTCTTCGGGGCCATTCTCCGGTTCCTCGCCTTCTTCGGACTGCGAATCCAGCGAGCCGAAGTCCCTGCCGACCGCGTCCAGCACCTCTTCGGCCGCATAGATTGGGCATCCGCAACGGACCGCGACCGCAATGCCGTCGCTGGGGCGCGTGTCTATTCGGATCACCTGTTCGACCCCGCCATCGACGCCGTGCTGCTCCACGAGAAGGTAGGCAAAGAAGGTGCTCTTCTCCAGTTTGTACACGGTAACCGACTTGATTTCGCCGCGCAGTCCGGCAAGGATGTTGAGGATGAGGTCGTGCGTCATCGGCCGCGCGGGTTTGTCGTTCTTGAGTCCCCAGGCGATGGCTGCCGCCTCAAAAGGACCGATGGTGATAAACAGCACCCGGTCCTCATGGCGCAACAG
>CAZOMH010000376.1:0-5049 GCA_964580415.1 uncultured Nitrospirales bacterium | reverse complement strand
TTGCCCGCGACGGAAATCTCGGTGCCGCCGTAGTTGGTGTCGCGGTGGACCTCGTTCTTCGCGCCCGCGTTGGATTTCACCCAGTCCATATCGGAGACAAAGGTGACGCCGGGCAACCCGGCCAGTTGGGGGGTGAGGAAGCCGCCGAGCCCATTGTCCGCGTCACGGGTGCCGCCCCAGGAAAGGGCCTGCACGCGGTAGTGCAGCATGCTGTTGGGACACAGCTTCGGCAGATCGCAGGCGGTGCCGTTGACGGTCTTCGTGATGACGGCCTTTGCCAATTTGTCATCAAGGGCGACGGTCACACGGTAGCTGCGCGCATGGGCGGACGGCTCCCAGGACAGCCGTGCTGAGGCGTGAAACGCATCGGCGGACATCTCGGCGGGCAGGAGACGAAATGCTCCCGGTTCCTCCAGCCCTTCGGGCTTGCCCAGCGCGGCATCCTGCACATAGATGAGGTCGCAGGTATAGCGGTCGGGCAGGGCGGGAGAAAGGGCCTTGCCCATCAGTTCCGCACCGGTATGGGTGGCCGCCTTGACCGATCCGTCTTCGCTCCAGACCCGGTAGCTGGTGGCGGGGTCAAGCCCCTTGAGCGGGACGGTTTGCGCGGCGTCGGGCGAATCGGGACGGAAAATGTACAGTGTGCCGCGCTTCAGCGGGGGACTCCAGTAGAACATGCCGTCCCAGTGAACGCCGTCGGGGCGGGGCAGGATGTGGTGGACCTTCACGTCCTTGAGCATGGGACGGATCCACTCCTTGTAGATTTGCACATTGCGCCGGGCGCAGTCGCGGTCGGCCTCGGTCCAGATGCGGGTGTTGGTGGGGTCGATCTGCCACGCGCCCATCATGGCGCTGCGCCAGAGGAACGAGCCGGGATCGTCGCCGGGCACCTTGTATTCGCGCTCGTAGGTGTAGGCCTGCAGCACCATGGGCGGCATGGCGAAAGTGGAGTCATAGATGCTCTGCCGGTCGGGCAGGTTGGAGAGCGTGTCCGTGGTGACGATGTAGTGGGTGCGGCGCATGATGCCGTAATCCTTGATGTGGCCGCCGCCGGAGCAGTTTTCGAGGATTACGCGCGGACAGGCAGCGCGCAGTTTTTCCTGCACCTCGTAATAGCCCATGGTTGCCCAGTAACTCGCATCGACACCGTAGTGGTGGCGGTGGTCTTTCTTGTTGCAGTTGTTCACGATGGGGCCGCAGTCGTGCTTGAGGTAGTCGAGCTTGTGGTTGCCCACGAGCCACTGGGTCTTGTCAATGGCCCATGCCTTGGCCTCGGGACTGCCCAGGCAAATGTTGCCGCCGTAGAAGGGGCCCGGTTTCCAGTCGTCTTTGAAGTCCCCGCCAAACCAGTCCGGGCGGCCCACCGCACCGCTCACGCTGAGCGCACCGGGGTCTTCCGAAATGCCGCCGTTGGTCCAGGCGCACCAGAGCGCCAGCTTCATGCCCTTGCCGTGGACGAACTCCTCGACAGGGGTGACGCCCCTGGGGAAGCGCGCCGGGTCCCAGCGCCAGTCACCGCATTCGGGAAACCACATGGCGTCAGGCATGAACGCCTCAAAGCCGAGGTCGGCGCAGAAGGCCGCACTGCGCAGCACGTCGGCCTCTTTCGCCTTGGGTCCGCCCGCGTCAAGATAGAGGTTGTAGGCGAGGATGGGGTCGGGGATGTCTTCGGCCAGCGTGGGGCGCAGGTGGTTCAGAAACCAGCGGTGCAGCGAGTAGGCACCGTCGTCGATGTTGCCGGTGTGGCAGCCCACAAAGGCGGGCGGCACGAGGAAGGTTTCACCGGGGGCAATGTCGGTCTTGAACTCGGGCAGGTTGCCGACGTGGATACCGACGGCCTTGCCGCCGTCGGCGGCCGTGGCGCGGATGCGGCCCAATCCGGAAAACTCCCAGCCGACATACAGCCCGCGTTCCTCGCCCACCTGCACCGCCAGCCAGGGGACCGGACTGGCTCCGTCCTCGCAGTTGCTGCGCAGGTCGAGGTCATGATCGGCCGTGAGCGCGTCGATGTGCGTTCCGCCCTGCGTGCTGGCGTTGCTGCCGCCGCGTTGCACCCACCACAGGTCTGCCGCGCCATTGGGCGTCAGGCGTGACAGCGTCAGGCTGTCCTGATGCGTAAGCATCACCGGTGTGGAGGCGTTGTTGGTGATTTCGACCCAATGCTCGACGGGCCCCGGCCCGGGCAGCGCCCGCCAGCAGGACCGCAGCGTCATGGGCGGGTCGGCGTTCTCAAAGGCGAGGGTCAAGGTGCCCGCCGTCTTGTCCTGGGAAGCGTCTTTGAAGGACCAGTGCGTGGGGATTTCCCTGCCGTCCACCGCAACCTTGGCCATCAGCGGAACGGGAATGGTTCCGTCAATCCAGGCCCCCCCGGTGCCGGGCACATCCAGGGCGGCAATGGCCGGTTGGCCGTCCTGGACGGCGACCACCACGTGCGTGCTCTCGGTGGCCAGTTCCCAGCGGGCATCGGCCACGCCGACAAGCAGTAGCAGGGAGGAAAGACAGCAGGCTGCAAACATTGCGGAGCTCCTTTTGGGCTTCTGCCACCTTCGAACCGACATCCCCAACAGCATACCACGCATGGCATTGAAGCCGACATGCATGCTGTACCCGGCATTGGACACGTGAAATCCGGCAGTTCCCGTCGATGCTTGAACAGGACAAGCAGGCAGACCGATACTTGTTTCATAAACCCGGCGTTGCCGAAGGAATCACAGGCATGCTCATGCGCGGTTCTTTGTTTCTTGGAATGGTTCTCATCACAGCGTGCCCGGTCCACGCCCAGCCCGCCTCGTGGCAGGCGGGCGCGGCGGCGGTGGACATCACGCCCGCCGCGCCGATGTGGCTGGCCGGATACGCGTCGCGCGATCACGTCTCCGACGGGACGATTCACCCGCTGTGGGTGAAGGCGCTGGCGCTGCAGGACGGACAGGGGCATCGTGCCGTGATTGTCACGAGCGACGTGCTCGGCTTTCCAAAACCGATGTCGGTGCGGATATGTGAGCGCCTGCAAAAAGGCCTTAACCTTGCCCGTGCGGACATCCTACTCAACAGTTCGCACACCCATTCGGGGCCGGTCATTCTGGACTCGCTGATGTGCATGTACCCGCTGGACGCGGCGGGGTTGGAACTGGTGAAACAGGAAACGGCGCGCATTGAGGACGCGGTGGTTGCCGCCGCGGAGAAGGCCTTTGCGGGCCTGCGTCCGGCGCGGTTGTCGTCGGGCGGCGGCACGGTGCGCTTTGCGGTGAACCGCCGCAACAACGCCGAAGCCGAGGTGCCCAGCCTGAACGAACTGAAGGGGCCCGTGGACCATGCCGTGCCGGTGCTGCTGGCGGCGGGCGAGGACGGCGCGCCCATCGCGGTGCTCTTCGGCTATGCCTGTCATGCGACGGTGCTGAGCGGTTTCCAGTGGTGCGGGGACTATCCCGGCTTTGCGCAGATCGAGGTGGAAAAGGCCCATCCCGGCGCGGTGGCGATGTTCGCCGCCGGTTGCGGCGCCGACATCAACCCACTGCCCCGGCGGTCGGTGGAACTGGCCCGGCAGTACGGCCGGGAACTGGCCTTTGCGGTGGACGAGGTGCTGGCGGACACGATGAAGCCGCTCGACCCGACACTGGCCACGCGCTACACCGAAACGGAACTGCAACTGGAAGCCGCGCCGGACCGGGCGCATTTTGAGGAGGTGCGCGCCAAGGCCGCGCCCTACATGAGCAATGCGGCGGCCGATCAGCTGCGCGAACTGGATGCGGGCCGTCCGCTGCGCAGTTCCTACCCCTACTGTGCGCAACTGTGGCGCATCGGCAACCAGACGCTGGTGGCGCTGGGCGGCGAGGTGGTGGTGGACTACGCCATCACCATCAAACGCATGCTCGGCCGGGAAACCTTCGTCTTCGGTTTCTCCAACGACCTCATGAGCTACATCCCGTCATTGCGTGTGCTGCGCGAGGGCGGTTATGAGGGCGCGGCCTCGCAGCTCGAATACGGTATGCCCGCCCAATGGCGCGAAGATATTGAGTCGCGGGTGCTGGACGCCGTGCGCGGCCTCGCCGCGGATACGGGCATCGCGGTGAAACCACCGGAGTGAGCGAGAATAGCGCAAAGGCGATTTGTGACCATGGAATACAGTGATGTCAACCTGGAGCAGCATAGCCGCAGCCAAAAGAGTCCCGAGTCGCGCGGTCTTAGGTTCCCCCTGTCCTGGAGGGGGATGGCCCAAAGGGCCGGGGGGTGTTTGCTCCGCACGCATCAGAATCTTCGCGTCTTGCGAGAATTTTGAGACATAGCAGTACGGAAAGGGCACCGGGGACGGAACACGGATGAAGCCAAACAAGTAGCCTTCAACCCATACCCCGTCTTGTCCGTGCAGGTCCTTGCTGCCGTCTGTCACCCCCGCTGATTCTTTCGAAGGGTTTCAGCCCTCAAAGCCATAAGACCTTTTGAGCAAGAAGAGGAACCACAGAGGCCACTGAGGAACACAGAGGGAAGAAGTCGCCCCGCTCTTCCAATTCATCCTGTTCATCCATGTTAATTTGTCTTCTGCCCTTTTCCGCGTTATTCCGTGCGTTTCCGTCGTGAAAATGCTTTTCTTTTCCGGCTTCCTTTACAATGAGACACTTCTTGTTCATTTCGGGCGTCTACAGACAGGAGTTACCCCATGTTCAGGACAAAGTCTTACCGCGCTCTTCTGTTGGCGTTGTTCCTGTGGGCCGTCTGTGCATCCTTTGTCCACGCCGCAGATGCGTCGTTGCCCGATCCGGAGAAGCCGGGACCCTATCCCGTTGGCGTGACGACCATGGTCCTGGTCGACCACAGCCGTACAGACCCTGCGACAAACGGCCCCCGCTCGCTGATGACGGAAATCTGGTACCCCGCCGCGGACGAGGCGAAGGGCATGCCCAAGAACCATTTGGCCGATTTCTTTCTGAAGGGCAAGTCGCCCGAGTTTGCGCTTGTCATGCTGGCGGCGTTCGGCGTCGATCTGGGCGAGGCGGACGCCCGTTTTCAAAACGTTGCCGTGCGCGACGCCTCCATCCGTGACGGCGTGTTTCC
>CAZOMH010000375.1:0-5064 GCA_964580415.1 uncultured Nitrospirales bacterium | reverse complement strand
AGGCCATGTCGCCGATGGCGCCGCAGCCGAAATCCCACCAGCCGCGCCATTTGAAGGGCGCATACTCGCCGTTGTAGGCGCGCATCGGCGCCGTGCCAATCCACAGGTTCCAGTCCATTTCGGCCGGAACCGGCTGTTCGGGCAGCGGGGCGGCGATACCCTGCGGCCAGATGGGACGGTTCGTCCACACATGGGCCTCTTTCACGTCGCCAATCACGCCCGACCACATCATTTCGCACAGTTCGCGGACGCCGATGCCGCAGTGGCCCTGGTTGCCCATCTGGGTGACCACGCCGGTTTCCTTGGCGACCCTGCGCAGGAGCCGCGCTTCGGCGATGGTGTGGGTGAGGGGCTTCTGGCAATACACGTGCTTGCCCATCTTCATGACGCGGTAGGCCGCCGGGGCGTGGGTATGGTCCGGCGTGCTGACGGTGCAGGCGTCAATGTCCTTGCCCATCTCGTCGAGCATGACCCGGTAATCTTTATACTGCTTGGCGTCCTTGCAGCGGTAAAACCCCTCGGCCGCGCGCGTCCAGTCCGGGTCGGCGATGGCCACGATGTTCGCGCCCGCCTTCTTGGCGTTCATGATGTCGTCCAGGCCCTTGCCGCCGCCGCCAATGGCGGCCACGTTGACCTTCTGGTTGGGCGACACCTTGCCCGGCACGACCTTGGCCGTGTTCGGCTTCGGGTTGGCGGCGCAGCCGGCCAATACCGCGGTGGTGGTGGAGGCGGCGAGAAACGCCCTGCGGGTAATCTGGTTCTTGTCCATGCTTGTTCGGTTCCATCTGGGGTTGAGGGTGGTCCTGGAAACCCAAAAATGTCCGGGCACACGCCGTCGGCGGACCCCACCCGGCGGCATGCCCGACCCGCCCGTTCCGGGGCGGAACACACAAATCCTTGGTTATTGGACGATCATGGGACGATATCGGTTTCACCCCGGCCATAACACTGCGCAAAGAAGGACGGCGATGGCCGGGAACACACGGGGAAAACCGGGAATTATGGTATTGTTGACGTGGTCAGGTTCTTGCAGCCCCGAACCGGTATGGCGGGCAAACGCCCGGCGCAAGGGCGGGTGCCGCAGTCAGGCGCGGTCGCGATGCCGCGAAGGAGGAAAACGGTGCGCATACAGGAGGTGCGAAAGGTGCGGCGGCAGCGCCGTCCCGGCTATCCCACCCGGTGCCAGGCGGCGCGGGACCCCGAACTGCTTCGCCGCCATACGCCCCCGGCGTGGAAGAAATCGGCGCAGATGACCGCCGCGCTGTCGATCATGCTGGCAACGGCCTGCGCCGAGGACGGCACCCCGCAGAAACAGTCCGACAAGGTCGCGCCCCTGTTTAACCACGGGTCCGGACGCGCTTCCGGCGGCGGGGTGGCCATCGTTGAGCACAAGTTCATTTCCGAAGACGAGGCGCGCAGGATTATCGCGGAAGAGCTGCAAAAGGCGGGCGTTACGCCAACAGGACAGCAGGTGGAATTCAAGGAGGTCTCGATCAAGTACAAGAACAAGACACCGGGCCGGGGCGGCCCGGTCACGGAGAACCGCGAGACGCCCTTGAAAATGGACCTTGTTGACCCGGTCAGGAAGATTGCCGTCGAGTTCGTATCCCCCGGGGATTCGGCGGCCCTGGGTGGAACGACCATCGACGGCACGCTTGTCACCGACGACATTATCGGCGTGGCCAAATCGCTGGGCGACCAGATCCGCAAGTCCCCGAAGCGGCCCGACCTGTACTATGGGATCTTCTACGACCCCTGCGTCGTGGACAACGCGCCCCGGATGGTCACAAGGCAGGCCCCGGCCCCCGGCAAAGTCGCAACGCCCGCAACAACCGCCCCAGCCACAGCGCCGCAGGACCTGCTCCGCGCGCAGGTGAAGGATTTTATCGAATGGCTCAAGGGTCAGGGCGCGATATGAAACGGCAATGCCTCGGTGGCGCAATGTGGGGTGCGGCACGGTGAACGAAGGAGGAGGGACGATGCAGGTAAAACAGGTACGTAAGGTGCGGCACCAGCGCCGCCCGGGCTATCCCACGCGGCCTGAAGTGGCCCGCGACCCCGAACTGCTGCGCCGCCACGTGCCGTCGGCATGGAAGAAATCGGCGCAAGTGACGGCCGCGCTGTCTATCATGCTGGCTTCGGGATGCCAGACCGGCACGCCCCCCAAGAGCAACGTGCCTGCAGGCGTCGCGCCTGTCTTTGTGCATGGTGAGGGACGAGGCGTTGCCGGATGTGTCATGGTCACGCCTCCCGTATTCATTTCCGAGGAGGAGGCGCGCCGGCTCATTTCGGACGAACTCGCCAAAGTGGGTTTGTCCATGTCTGGGCAGGACATTACGCTGAAGAGAGTGAGACTTCCCCAGGTCAACTGTGTCGGGTTCGATTTGGCGACCGAAAGGCCCAAATATGCGGAAACTTCCTTTCCCCTGGTGATTGACCTCGTCGACCCCGCCGGAAAAGTGGCCGTCGAATACATTTCCACCGGCGACTACCTGGAATTGGGAGGCACCCCCAGCGGCATAACTGTTCAGGGGTTTGAATGCCTCGACATTGCAAAGAAAGTCCGCGCCGAGATTCGCGCGGCGCGCAAGGCCCAACCCCTGCACTATGGCGTGTTCTATGATCCCATGTTTAGAGGCGCCTACCCCGAATGCCCCAAGCCCGAAAGATTCGGCGGTCCGCTCAACCGAGAACAGTCCGCTACCTGGAAGGCGCAGTGCGAACTGGCACACGCGGAATTCAAGAAGGAATCTCTTGAACTGCTCCGCGCACAAGTGCGCGACTTCATCGAATGGCTCAAGGGTCAGGGCGCGATATGAAACTGGTGATGCCTCAAAGGCGCCGTAATATGGCGTGCGACGGCAACGAGGCCGCTTTGGCTGGAGTGCCATGAACGACTTGGACACATCCAAAAACGACAGACAAAGCACCCAAAGAGCCGACGCGTTTCACACCGAGCATGGAGTGGCAGTAGAATGATGGATGCTGAAAACAGCCAAAGCGGCGTCGTTGCCGCCGCACTCCATAATAAGACTGTCGCGCGGTGAACGAAGGAGGAAGGACGATGCGCATACGGCAGGTACGGAAGGTGCGGCGCCAGCGCCGCCCCGGCTATCCCACGCGGCCCGAAGTGGCGCGTGACCCCGAACTGCTCCGCCGCCATGTGCCAGCAGCGTGGAAGAAGTCGGCGCAGGTAACCGCCGCGCTGTCGATCATGCTGGCTTCGGCCCATGCGCAGGATGCGCCGACGAAAGCAAAGACCAAGCATGTTGCCCCCATTTTTGAGCATGGCGACGGTTACAATTTCTACGGCGGTCCGCCCTCTTCGCCACCGGCGTACATTTCAGAGGAAGAGGGGTGCAAGATTATTGCGGAGGAATTGCAAAAGGCGGGAATATCGGCCGCCTCACGAAATGAGGAATTCAAAGACATCCCCATCAGATACGATGAAAAGGCAATCAAGAAGCAGGATCCCTGGGAGTGCAGCGATGACGACCCCAGCGAGCATGGAGGATTCAGCCAGAGACCAAAACGCTTCGCGCTCAAGGGCGACACAGCTTTGAAGGTGGACCTGGTTGATGAACAAAAAGGCTTGGCGGTGGAGTTTGTTTCTTTCGACGACACCCAGGCGATGGGCGGCAGACTCTGTTACGGGATGGGCGTAATGACGGACGTCCACGGCGTCGCCGAGGCCCTTCAAACGAAGATTGACGCCGCAGAAAAGGCCCCCGCCATGTACTATGGCATATTCTACGATCCCACCCTCCCCCCCAAGGATGTGCCGCTTCAATACGCCCCAAAAAGCGCAAGTTCGGAAGAAAAGCAGCGTATAGCGGTCAACAATAACATTGCCTACAGAAAATCATTCGAACATCCAAGTCCGGAATCCATCGAACTCCTCCGCGCCCAGGTGCGCGATTTTATCACATGGCTCAAGGGCCAAGGTGCCATATGATGCCGCTCAATTGTGCGGCAGAAAGATTTAAGTGATTCCCTCCCGCCCTTAACCCCGCTCCCCGGGGAGGTGGCAGTGGTTCTAAGAAAACGGGGTTTCGAACGTTATACCCGCAGTGGTATGCGTCCATAGGAAACGGCAAGCGACATGATTGCGGAGGAAGAACGATGAATGTAAAACAGGTGCGGCGGGTGCGGCGCCAGCGCCCCCCCGGCTATCCCACGCGGCCCGAAGTGGCGCGTGATCCCGAACTGCTGCGCCGACATGTGCCGTCGGCATGGAGGAAATCGGCACAGGTTACGGCCGCACTATCCATCATGCTGGCCTCCGCCTATGCGCAGGATCCTCCTGTGAAAGGAAAGGCGCTGAAAATCGCGCCGATCTTTGAGCATGGTGAAGGTTACGGTTCTGAGGGATGCATCATTATGAATCCTCCCCGATTCCTGGCTGAGGAAGAAGCACAGCGAATCATCGCACAGGAACTAAAAGAAGCTGGAATTCCCGCGCCTGAACGGAAGAAGACGCTGCCAGAACTTGAGGTGGCTACATTTGGGACAGGTGTCATCGAAACGCGAGACCCCAAGGATGGAAAGATTTGGGACACTTCTGAGGGGGTGGAGAATGGGCGGGCACCATTAGTTCTTGATTTCTTCGAGTCTCAGAAACGAATTGCTATTGTCTATGTGTCAAAGGATGACAAGAACCTCCCTTTGAGCGGGGACATAAGGAGCAGCGGAGGCCTCAAGAGCAGCGTCACGGAGCGTCTCTTCGTGAAAGCAGCCGAATGGGTGCGCCAAGAGATCATCAAGAACGACCAAGCACCTGAGGCGTACTATGGGATTCTGTACGACCCTTGCCCTCAATACCAAGAGCCGGATTGGACGAAGATTCCGCCCGGCCCAGACCACGCGAAGCGGTGCAAAGAAGCCATTGATGCGCTCAATCCGGATCCGGCCGGCCTTCTCCGCGCGCAAGTGAAAGACTTCATCGAATGGCTCAAGGGACAGGGCGCGATATAATGACCATCGCAACGACTCCCGATATGGAGTGCGGCGGCAACGACGCCGCTTTGGCTCGAATGCCATAAAAGACGTGGACACAGCCAAAGA
>CAZOMH010000374.1:0-5069 GCA_964580415.1 uncultured Nitrospirales bacterium | reverse complement strand
CGACAAGAAAGTCGTCTGGACCTTCCAGGACGATGCGACGATGAAGACTGTTTCCAGTATCCAGTTGCTGGACGTGCCCGGCGACCCGGTCAAGGGGGATGTCATCCACTAGTGTGGTGCGTCATCATGATTAAGTCGTATGTTTGAGCCGGGAGAGCCAAAGAAATGCCGTCATTGCGAGTCCCAGACCGCCCACGGCGGCGATTCGCAGAAGAAAGATGAACGCGAATGAGAGCGGGACGGGCGCCTTTTTTTTGAGTGCGGTGGCCATGCCACCGCTTTCCTGCGGAAGCAACGCTTTCGCAGGAGCGCCGGGGCCATGCCCCGGCGCCGGGTCGTGCGACTTCCCGGACAAGTGCCTTCTCAAGTGCAACTTGGGAACGAGAAGCAGGAAATGCCGTGATTGCGAGGAGGCCAAAGGCCGACGAAGCAATCTCCTGCTCGCCCAAGACCATGGTGCAAGAGGTCGCTTCGCGCGCAAATGACGGACTCTCGATTGTCGCCTTATTTGTGAATCGCCACACTGGAAGAAAGGGTGCGCCATGGAACATCAATTTCCAAGAAAGCGCTACTGGTTCTACGCGAAAAGCCACGGTTACGGCTGGGGCCTTCCCGCCACGTGGGAGGGCTGGGGCGTCTACGTCGGCTTCCTGGCCGCGGCGTTTGGGGGCGTGGCCGTCTTTCCGCCCGACCCTTCCCCGCTTCCATACGTCGCCTATCTCACCGTCATTTCCCTCCTGCTGCTGCTCGCCTGCTACGCCAAGGGTGAGCCGGCCCGCTGGCGCTGGGGGGACACGTCGGACCTCGACAGGCCCGCCCGTCCTGCCTCGGGGGGCGGGTCCGGCGCCTCGGGACAGTTGTTGATGCACCTGTTTCTCGGCCCGGTCATACTCGGCGTCGCCATATTCTTTCGCGTCTACCCGCCGGAGAAGATCAACCACACCTACGGTTACCGCACCGCCGCGGCCATGTGCAGTCAGGAGGCATGGGATGATGCCCAGGAATACAGCGCCAAGGCCATGAGTGTTGCCGGCGCCGTGGTGGTCCTGTACCAGATACTGAGCCTCTTCATCATGCGGCCGGGGCTTTCCCTGGTCACCTCGACCATCGTCCTGATGCTGGCCATTTTCGCGGTCCTGCCAATCACGGAGGCGCATCTGAAGAAGACCTTTGATGCGCGGGGGCAAAGGATCGAACTCAGGGTGCCCTGAGCATCTGGAACAACACGGGGAGGACCTTCATGACTCGGTTCTTATACAGGCAGGCGGTTGCCTCGTGCATGCTGTGTACGGCACTGTTCCTGGCCGCGGCCGTGGCCGGTTGCGCAACCCGGCAGGCCCAGATGCGAAGCGTCGCATCCTTTGATCTGAATTCCATCAGCAAGGCCCGTCCAAGTCCCGCATCCCCCAACGGCCGTTATGTTTTGTATACGGTCGTGTTGCCCGGCGACGCGATTGACTACACGGTCCATCTGAAAGATCACCGGAAGGGAACGAATTTCGAAATCCTGACGTACGAGAGATGCGCCGACGCGGCCTGGGCGCCCGATTCCACGCATCTGCTAATAAACTCTCATGACGCGAGCAATGAAAGCACATGCCTTGTGTACTCACTTGACCACCCCCTCGCCGACCCCATTGACACGCGCGCCCTCCTGAGACGGAAAGACAAGGAGGAAGCCTACTGGTTCGTGGACAGCGGTAAACTCTATATCGATGGGGAATGGGTGAACGACACGCGTATCCAGCTCAACGTCGAAGGCTATGAAAACGACTCCCACCCCGGAAGCTACCATTTTCATGTGGACTACGTTCTGGGCCGGGGATTTGAAAACCTGAGACAAATGCCCGTCGAAGAATAGACAGCGCATTGTGAATCTGGTGGCATCAGCTATCCGGGGGAATTCGCCTGCAGGTCCTTGTCCATCGTCAGCACTTCAAAGGGCAGTGTGGGCCATGCCTCCTGCTTCACCTTCCGGTACCCCAGCCGTTCGTAGTAGACATGCAGTCCGGCAAGGCGGGCATTGCAGGTCAGCCGGGCCCGCCGCACGCCCAGCGCTTTCAGCCTTTCCTCGGCATGGGCAAAAAGCATCTCCCCGTACCCCCGCCCCCGGCACGCGGGCAGCACGGCCAGTTTGCTGACGTGGCCCAGATGCGGGTCATCCCGGTCCAGTGTGTGCCAGATACCGCCTATCGCCGCCCCGTCCCGGTACAGCAGCGCCGCCTTCATGCCTTTTGCCAGCGCCTCAAGCACGTAGGGTCGTTTGGTGAACGCCACGTACCGCGGATACTCCGCCTCCAGAATCCCCTGCATCTCGGCCTGACCGCGAAAAGACGCCTGGATAATGCCGACAATGGTGTCCACGTCGGACGCACCCGCTTCGCGGATTTCGACGGCGGCATCCATGTCAGGCGGCATCCTTCAATTTCACCTGCCCCGGGGACGCCGTACCGGCCGTGGCCGACGCCGCAACGGGACCGTTTGCCGCGAGGAACTTTTCCAGCGCCAGCAGCGTCTCGTTCCTGGAAATCGTCGACAGGTGGTTCGCCTCCGGTACGACCACCTCTTTGATGTTCGCCATCACGGCGCACATCTGGTCCGCAAACGGCTTGAGCGGGTCCCTCCCGCCGATAATGGAAAGCGCCGGCAGTTTGTTGTTCTTGAGCGCGGCCTTGTCCACGCGCAGCGCGTCCACGCTGCGCAGCATGGCCGCAAGCGCCTTCGAATCATTCCGGAAGGACAGCACCGCGGAAACGAGCCATACGCGCGTCGCGCTCACCGGCCTGCCCACCGGCTGCAGCCGTTCCAGCAGCGGGCCGTAGCCTTCACCCCGGTCTATCGAATCGGCCAGCAGGCGCATAAAGGCCAGTTCTTTGTCCGGGTCGGACGACCAGCCCGAACCGCAGGGCGCCACGGAAAGCATCCGTTCGGGATGCATTTCCGCCATCTTCAGCGCGATAAACCCGCCCATCGAATACCCCACGATGTGGGCCTTCTCAATCTTCAGGTGGTCCATCAGCCGCACGATATCCTCGACCAGTTCCGTGCCGTAACGGGCCGAATCGTGCGGCTTGTCACTAAGCCCGTGGCCGCGCAGGTCGAACGCCACCACCTTGTACTGCCTGGAAAGTTCGTGAAAGATGCCCGGACGCACCCAGTTCAGGCCCAGGTCCGCCACCAGGCCGTGTACCAGGATCACCGGTGTGCCCTGCCCCTCCACCGCATAGTGAATCCGCACGCCGTTGGAGTCGAAGTACGCGCCTGGAAGGTTGGAACGCTCGTGAGCGTAGTACGCAATGCCGACAACGGCAACCACGACCGCGGCCGAAACAGCCAGCAGTACAAATATGCCGATGAGTATGGTTCTTTTCATCGAGTCTCCCGGGGCGGCGTGCATGAGTGCCTCTGCCTGGCGGAAAGGATAGTCGTTTCCGGGGCGCCGTGTCCATGTACCGGGCGGTTGACGCCGCACCGGCCCCGCGGCTACGATGGCATGTCAGCGTGACGCTGCGCTTCGCAGCGGGAACAACCCCGGCAGGAGGTGGCCATGCGGATCGGTTTCAACATGTTGCTGTGGACGCCCTTTGTGGCCGAAGAGCACTTCCCGCTCTTTGCCAAACTGAAGTCAACCGGCTATGACGGGGTGGAAATCCCCCTGTTCAGCGGCGACCCCGCCCATTACGCACAGGTGGGAAAGGCACTCGCGGACCACGGGTTGGAATGCACCACCGTGACGGTTATTCCCGACCGGGCCCGCAATCCCATCAGCCCCGACGCGAAAGATCGCGCGGGTGCCGTGGACTTTCTCAAATGGGCGGTGGAATGTTCGGCGGCGCTGGGCGCGGAGGTCCTGTGCGGACCCTATTATCAGCCACTGGGCGTGTTTACCGGCAAAGGACCGACGGAGGAAGAGAAAGCGTTCGCCGCCGGGGTACACAGAATCATCGCGGGCATCGCGCAAGAGGCGGGGGTGCTCCTGGCCATAGAGGCGTTGAATCGTTTCGAGTGCTATTTCCTGAACACGCTTCGCGATGCGGCGGCCCATGTTCGGCGCGTTGACCACCCCAATTTCAAAGCCATGTACGACACGTTCCACGGCAATATAGAGGAACGCGATCCGGTGGGTTGTATCCGTGAACACGCGGCAGCGCTGGGTCATTTCCACGTGTCCGCCACGGATCGCGGCACGCCGGGCAGGGACCATGCTGCCTGGGCGGATACGTTCAGGGCGCTTAAGCAGGGCGGCTACGACGGGTGGCTGACTATTGAGGCCTTTGGCCGCACGCTGCCCGACCTGGCCGCCACGACCTGCGTCTGGCGCGACTTGTCCGGCAGCCCGGAGGAGGTCTACGAGGAGGGATACCACCTGATTGCGGAAGGTTGGGAGCGGGCGCAGCCTCCTTTTATGCCCGTTCAGACCGGCATCGGTTGAGGCGGTATCTCCAGGGGGCGGGTCAGGTGATCCCATGCCAGGTTTTCCAGCGCGGTGCGGACCTGCGCCTGTTCTTCCTCGGAGCAGCATTCTTGGAGCCGCGCCCAGAAATCCCGCCAGGTGAATTTCATTACCACGCACTCCCCTGCGGCCGATACGGTGGCTATACACTGATGCAGGGGGTTGAACTGCATCGTCTCGCCCATCAACTCCGGGGCCGGGCAGATGCCCTCGGGCGCTTCCGACCGCCTAATTCTGGCTTTGCCCTGGATGAGCACATAGCCGTTATCCATAGTGTTTTCATGTTCGCGCAGCCATGTCTCGTCCCTGTGTGCCTGGCGCAAGTCGCTGATGTTAATCAGGATAGAAGCGACCACCATGCGAAGCTCCTCCGGAAGTTCGTCCATGATACTGAGGCTGCAAACGATCTGGTGCAGCTTTTCCAGGTGAATTCGCAGCAACTGCACGGTGAACGCATCCGCATGCGGGGCCGTCTTCTCCCGCAGGAGTTCAAGCCACCTCGGCGTAAAGGCGTTGTTGGGGCGCAAGTTCACAGCCCCGTCCGTGGACCGCAAAGGCCAGACAGAGAATCGGACGACCTCTTCAAGCGTCTCGGTTTCAGTCTGTGTGCCCCCGG
>CAZOMH010000373.1:0-5079 GCA_964580415.1 uncultured Nitrospirales bacterium | reverse complement strand
GGTGATTGCCGACCGCATCGGTTACCCCGTTGTCGTGCGGCCCTCCTTCGTGCTCGGCGGCCGGGCCATGGAAATCGTCTACGACCGCACCGCGCTTGAGCGCTATATGACCGTCGCAGTGGAGGCGTCGCCCGAACATCCCATCCTGATCGACAAGTTCCTGGAGTCCGCCGTGGAAATCGACGTGGACGCCATTTCGGACGGGGAAACAGTGGTGGTGGCCGGGATCATGCAGCACATCGAGGAGGCCGGCGTGCATTCGGGCGACAGTGCCTGCATCCTGCCGCCCTACGACCTGCCCGACGACATCATCCGCCGCCTGCGCGGGCAGACCCGCGCCCTGGCCAAAGAGCTGGAAGTGATCGGACTGATGAACATCCAGTACGCCGTGCGCGGCGACGACATTTACCTGCTGGAAGTCAACCCGCGCGCATCACGCACGGTTCCCTTCGTGTCCAAGGCCATCGGCGTGCCGCTGGCCAAGCTGGCCGCCCGTGTCATGGCAGGCAAGACGCTGAAGGAACTGGGTTTCACCCAGGACCCCACGCCCTCCTACGTCTCCGCCAAGGAAGTCGTGCTGCCGTTCATCAAGTTTCCGGGCGTGGACATCCTGCTCGGGCCGGAAATGCGCAGCACCGGCGAGGTGATGGGCATCGACCAGAACATGGGCCTGGCCTTCGCCAAGAGCCAGATTGCCGCGGGCACACGCCTGCCCATGAAGGGCACCATCTTCCTCAGCCTGAACAAGAACGACCAGAAGAACATGGACGACGTGGCCGCAGGCCTGCACGCGCTGGGATTCAGGCTGGTGGCCACGGAAGGGACCGCCGCGCGTGTGCGCGCGCTCGGCATCCCCGTCGAGTCGGTCGCCAAGATCAACGAGGGCCGGCCGAACATCCTCGACCGTGTCATCAACGGCGAGATCGACTGGATTATCAACACACCGCTGGGTATTGACGCCAAGGAGGACGACCGGGCGCTGCGCCGTGCCGCACTGGAGCGCGCCGTGCCCACCATGACCACGCTGGCCGCGGCCCGCGCGGGCGTCGCCGCCATCGGCGCCATGCGCGTCAAGGATCCCCAATTGCTCTCGCTGCAGGAATACCACGCGCAAAACAAATAGCCTCCTTTACGGGCGCAGAAAGGGGTCTCACTGGTAAAGAAATACGCATATTTTGCCGCAGTCGCCCTGATTCTTGCCGGGGCCCTTTTTCTGCGGCCGCATGGGCTTGATCGCGAGTCTGTCTTCTTCGATGAATCGCTGGCCGTGGACATGGACTCTTCAACCTCGCTGCACCAGTACTTCGAGAACATCTGCCGGGTCGATCCCACCGTGAATCCGTTGTATTTCTCATCTCTTTGGGGTTGGTGCCGGTTATGGGGCTACTCCGACACGGCCTGCAGAAGCCTTTCCCTCCTGTTCGGTCTGCTCTCCATTGCCGCAAGCATTTTCGCGGCCCGGGATTTCTTTGGGAACCGGCGGGAGTCTTTGCTGGTTGGCCTGCTGCTGGCCATATCGACCATGAATTTCTTCTTTTGCCGCGAAACACGGATGTACAGCCTGTACATGCTGCTGTCCGCCCTGTCCATTTTGGGCGTGACACGCATGCTGAAACAAATGAAGCACGGAACACTGATGTCCGCCGCCGCGAATGCGTTTGTCTACCCCGTTTGGGTGCCGCGATACACCCTCTATTCGCTATACGCGCTGATTGTCTGCATGATTGCCGGCACCAGACTCTTTGGCGGCGGGGTGGATGCCGTCCTGAATGGAAGCATCCGCATGGTGCGCCCATTGATCCTGGGCGGCATCGTGCTGCTGTTTGGAGTCAACTGGCTTGTGATGCCCCCCCCATGAATCCCGACTGGAAAAGCGCCATGCGGTGCATTGACAACAACTGGCCGATTTGCGTGTTTCCGTCAAACCACGCGCCCTGTGTGCGGCGGCTTCACCCGTCAAACAAAGTGGAGCCGCTCGCGGCGCTTGATCCGGCGGCAATTCCGGAGCGCAGTTGGATTGTTGTTTTCCGCTTTCTTGGGGTTGACCGACCGCCCCCCGCTCCGATACTCCCCGCCAACGCCGCGTTGGTTTGCCGTGTCGGGCGTGAAGATTTCTACTCCATCCAGGTGTGGAGGACCACGACACCGCAAAAGGACACCGGCCAGACTGCCCCTGCCGTTTGCAGCGCGTCTTCCGTCTGAGCGGTTCCAATAAAGGGGCAGACCCTTTCATATGATACAATCCCACATCATGGCTCTGTAACGGAACGGGCATACAGTTCATTCGGCGCGCCCATGCCATGTGAACCACCAAGACTATTCCAGAGGATTGAGGCGTTTTGTATGAATAGAATCTCGGTCGTCTTTGTGGCCGTCGTTTTGCTGTTCGGAGTTGTTCTTCTCCTGGGTTGGACGTTCTTTCCGCACAACCTTGCCTTGCCCCCGCCGAAGAGCGCCCCGTCTCCCGCTTCTGCCCCCGTGCCTGCGCCGTCCCGGCCCAATATTGTGTGGGTTCTTCTTGATGCCTGCCGGCACGACCATCTCTCGTGCTACGGATACGGACAGACAACGTCGCCGAACATCGACGGCATTGCGCGGTCCGGCGTGGTCTTTGAAAACAACTACACGCAGGGGTTGTGGACCAAGCTTTCCGTTCCCGCCTACATGACAGGCAAGTTGTTTCCCGTTTCCTGCCTTGATTTTGGCGGCGGTGAAAATGTTCCCCGCGCGGTGCCGCCGGATGAAAAACTGCTCCCGGAAATTCTCCGCGGCAACGGCTACACGACGCTGTGCATTTCCGCACACCCGTACATCTCGCCGCGGTGCCGGCTTTACCAGGCGTTTGATCGGAGCATGCTTGTGCCCAGTCCGGACAAATACCCTTCGCCGTCCTTTTCACAGATGCTTCCCGAAATTGGGAAGGTGCTGGACGGACGGCCAAATCCCGGTGCCCCCTTTTTTCTGTACATACACGCGATGGACACGCATTTCCCGCACCGCGCCGCCGGCGCGCAGCCGGCGGCGGAGCATGTATCGGAAAACATCCGCGACGGCGTCCCGACAAAGAAGGATGGATGCAAATTCACGCCCGAAGAGCAGGAATATCTGGTGCGGCTGCATGACACTTCCATAGAGAATGCGGACCGCGCGGTCGGCGCGGTAAAGCAGATGCTGGAATCCCGCGGCGCGGCGGCAAACACCGTATTTGTTGTCAGTGCCGATCACGGCGATCTTCTGGGCGAGGATGGGACCACCTGGGGGCATGACAATATCGCCGATCCCGTGCTGCGCACCCCGCTGATCATGTCCGGGCCGGGGCTCCCCCCGGGCGTTCGGATTTCAGCCCTAACCCGCTGTGTCGATATACTCCCGACGCTTTTGGATATGACCGGTGTTCGCGGTGCGGCGGCCATGCAGGGCGTTAGCCTGAAGCCGCTAATCGAGGGAAAGGAGCCCGAAACGGACGAGCCTGTGTTTTCTCGCGCAGGCGTCTATGAATTGGGCGGCACTTTTATGCTAATCAACCGGGACCACCGCTATGAGTACGACGCGCAAACCGGCGCGGAGCGGGTTTTTGCCGCCGGCGATGCCGTGCATGCGCCGCATGCCGTGCTGTCCGGCATTCCAGATGAAACCATGTCGAAATACCGTCAGAGGATGGAGCAGTACGTGCTTCCGCTGTGGCATGCTTACACCGCCCTGCCGCGCCTTTACTGCAAATACGATTTCAGAACGCAGTTTGACATGTCCTGGCTGTCCCCCGCGGACGCGATAGTCACAACAGGGGCGCAGCTTCCCGGGGTGTCCGACATTGCGGACAACCGCTGGACCCTTGCCGACGGGACGCTGTGGACGGCCAACTGGGCCGAAACGGCGCCGCCGATCACACTCAGCATACCCGTCAAGCCCGGCACGTACCATGTGTCCCTGTGGCTGAACGGCCTGGAGGACGTGCTGGGGCATCCAGGGTCCTCGGTGGTGGCGCAATTGAACGGAGCGAACGCGGTGGAGGCCACCTGGACCCATTCGCTTCAGGCGGCCTACTACATTTACGCATATGAACTGGGCGAAATGCAGGTGACGGACGGCATTTGCCGGATAACGGTGAAGCCCGGCAAGTCCGAATACTGGTCAGCCGTGTCCGGCGTCGGATTCGTTCAGGTGGCGGACGTGGCGCCCCAAAGCGACGGCAACACTTCGCTTGAGGAGCACCGGGAGGCGCTCAAAGCGCTGGGGTATGTCAATTGACGCGCGGCCCGGGTGTACAATGGTGGGTGAGATAGAGCGACGCTGCGGGCCTGGCCTGGCCCCAATCGGAGACAGCCGTGCGTATTCTGTTTCTATGCCAGTATTTTCCGCCGGAACCGGGCGCGCCTGCGGCGCGCACGCATGAACACGCGCGCGAATGGGCAAGACAGGGGCACGACGTGACGGTCGTGTGCGGGCTGCCCCATTATCCCGAGGGTGTCGTTCCGCGGGCCTATCGGGGACGGCTGCTGTTCGAGGAGGATGTTGACGGCATCCGTGTGCTGCGCTGCTGGCTTTTCGCCACGGCCAATCGTGGCGCCTTCCTGCGCAGCCTGTCGTTTGTGACCTTTCTGTTCACCGCAACCCTGGCCGCCCTGTTCAAGTCGGGACCCTGCGATGTGGTCGCAGCGACATCGCCCCAGATGCTCTGCGGACTGGCCGGCTGGATTGCCGCCGCATTGAAGCGGCGACCCTTTGTGCTGGAGGTGCGCGACCTCTGGCCCAAGCAGATCGTCGATCTCGGCGTCATCACCAATCCCCTCCTCGTCTGGCCGCTGTACCGGCTGGAGCGGTTCCTCTACCGCCGCGCCGCGGTCATCGTCACCGTGGCGCCCGCCGCGGCGGAGAACATCATCGCGCGCGGCATTCCACGCAAAAGAGTGTTCACCATCCCCAACGGCGTCGATCTCGGATTCTTCAGTCCCGGCGCGCGTATCAACGAGACACGCGAACAGCACGGCTGGGGCGGCAGGTTTGTCGTCCTGTACATCGGCGCGCACGGGCTCTCCCAGGGGCTGGAGGTCGTCATTAATGCGGCAGAACGGCTAAAGG
>CAZOMH010000372.1:0-5080 GCA_964580415.1 uncultured Nitrospirales bacterium | reverse complement strand
CACAATGTACTGAAGCGGAAGGCCGAGCCCCTTCAATTTCTCCGCATCGACAAGAATCTGAATCTCCTCTTCCTGGCCGCCCTTCACAGCCACCTGGGCGATGCCCGCCTCCGCTTCCAGGTCGCTTTTGAGGTGCTTTTCCGCGTCGTAGCGGATTGAAGTCAGCCGTTTGACCTCGTCCTCGGGGGTTCCCTGCGCGCCGGTGGCCGTGATGGCAACGCGGATGACCGGGTCACGTGTGGGGTCATACCGCAAAATGACCGGCTTCTTGCTGACCTCCTTGGGCGCCTCGAAAAGGTCCAGCCGGTCACGCACCTCCTGCTGGGCCGTGTTCATTTCCGTGCCCCAGGTAAACTCAAGCGTTATTTCGGAGCGCCCCGGCGCGGAAATGCTGCTGATTTCGACCAGCCCGCTGACGATGGAGAGCATTTCCTCCAGCGGACGGGTGACCAGCTTTTCCACGTCTTCGGGAGCCGCGCCCTCGTACTCCGTGCGCACGGTCAGCGACGGGTACGAAATATTCGGCATCAGGTTGATCGGGAGCTTTTCGTAGGAACGCCAGCCAAAAACGATGATCGTGAGGAACAACATGATCATCGTCACCGGTCGCCGGATGGCTATGCGGTATTTTGCGTTCTTGGTGTCTTCGGGAGTGTTGGTCATGCGAACGATCCGCCGGGTTAAATCGCGCGCCTGGGCGCGCCAGCCTGTGTGTTGCCCCTTTCGGGGAGGGGGGACGGCCTACTTCGCAGCGGCCTCTTCCATCTCCTTCTGTTTCTTGGCTTCCTCTTCGGATTTCTTCTTCGCGGCGGCGATCGCGTCGTCGAAAGACACACCCTCGCGGGCCTTGAGTTCCTTTTCGGCACTCGTGATGGTCACGTGGGAATTTTGCTTGAGCGTGTGCTGGCCAAGCACCACAACCTGCGTGTTGTCGTCCACGCCGTTAAGAATCTCAATGTTGTTGCTGTCCTCAAGCCCCGTCTTCACTTCGACACGCTGGGCGACATAGGCCGCCGCTTCGGTTTTGACCGCGGGGTCTGGCGCAGCCGTGGGAGCGGTCTGGCCTTGCCCGTCCGCCTGCCCCTCGGGCAGAACGGTCATCAGGTACATGCGGCCGTTCTCTTCGATTACCGCGTCCTTGGGAACCACAAGCGCGCTCTTGTGCGTTTCCATCACCAGCCGAACCCGGGCAAAGGCCGCATCGCGCAGCTTCGTCTTGTCCTCGGCCGTGAAATCCAGAACCACCTTGACCGTGCCGCTCAGCGGGTCCACGCTCGGATTGATGCGCCGCAGCTTGGCGGTAAATTCCACGCCTTCCGTCGTGTCCACGCGCACCCGCGCCTCCTGTCCCACGGACAGGCGCGACAGCTCTTTTTCAGGCACCTGGATCGGAAGAACGTAGGAATCGGTGTCCACGATGGAGAAGACCGGCATCCCGGGGGACACGAGCAGCCCTTCCTGGACATTGCGCTTGGTTACCACACCGCCGATGGGTGCCGTAATCGTTTGGTGCTTCAACTGCGCCTGGTTTATTTCGAGCAGCGCCTTGGCCTGATCGTAGGCAAACTTGGTGTTGTCACGTTCCACGGGGGCGCCGATGCCCTCGGCAAGGCTCCGCTCCGCGATCTGAAAGGCCGTCTTGCGCTGTTCCACCTGGATCAGCGTCTGGCGCATCTGCGCATCCATCTCGGTTTTGTCCAATTCCGCCAAAACCGTCCCCTCTTTAACCCGGTCCCCCTCCTCAGCGTTCACCGACGTACACATGCCGGTCCCCTTGGACAGCACTTCCACCCGTTTTTCAGCCACTATGCGGGTTGTGGTCTCAAAATAAGCGGAAATATCGGCACGCTGGGGATGGGCAACCTCCACGGGAATGAGGATGCGTTCCGAATCCGGCTTTTTCGCCTCTCCGGACGGCGCGGCACTCGTCTGCGCCGAAGTCTGCTCTTTGCCGTCCGCGGCCGCCCCCTCCACCGGTTTGGTGCATCCGGCCACCACCAGTACACCGCAACAACATACCGTCAGCATTACCGCTCTTTTCAGCATGGACGCTCCCAAACTGTGCCCGCGCGCTGCGACCGCCTTTTCAGGCACTGCAGGGCTAAGTACACCAACGTTGTTTGAACATTCTTCCGAGAGATGTACCGGCGCGGTCTTCTCCACATGCCCGCAGCCCGCCGCGCACCCTCTCAACCAAAACAAATGACGCGCAATTCCCAAAACCACACAACAGTACCCATGAGACCGTCAAACATTACACTCAGGTTTCACATAATGAACACTTCGCCCAACTACAGGAAGCTGCCGGTCAGGGCAGACCACGGAAGCACAACTATAGCAGATTGGGAGAAGGCTCATAAAGTATATTTCGCAGAATGTCCACTCGATCAGGCCCGTCGGTGGACGACTTGTTTACCCAAACCAACGTACCGCGGGCAAATTGGTTTATCCCCCCGGCAGTTCGTCCCGGATCCGACGGGGACGAATGCCCTGTTTCTCCCATTTGGCCTCTGTGGCCACACGGCGCTCCTGCTGTGCCTTGCGCACCCGCGGCATCCACACCCGCAAATCGATTCCCGCAGGAACCATCTTTTCAATAAAGGGCACCATGAGCGAGTCGTTCAGCGCGTCGCAGAAAGAGTCGTACAGTTGAACATGGTTCTTAAGCCGCGCTTCCTCGTCCATCGGGGCGTCCAGGGTCACCGCATCCAAGTCGATGAAGTAAAAGCGGTCCCCTTCGCGGGTGAATATGTTCTTGCCCGACAGGTCCGCATGGAAAGCACCGGCCGCCTCAATCGTATTGATTGCGTCAGCCAGCCGCTCCAGGAACCCGGCGACGGCATCCGCGCCCGCCCCCTGCTTGAGCAGGGACAACAGGAACTCCTCGACGTCCATCTGCCCCGCAAGGTATTGGAAAACGAAAACGGTGCCGCTGACCAGTCCAAGCCGTTCCTTTTCCACGAAAGCCAACGGTTCGGGAACGCGCACCCGGTGTGCGCGCAGGTGATGGGCCGCAAGCCAGGGACGGCGGTAGCGGTCGCGCAACAGGGTATGCCGCACCGCCTTGATGGCCGCGCCCGCACGGCTTTCCTTTACCACCCAATGTCCCACCCGGCGCACCTCGGCCTTGTCCGAGGTCTTGAGCACCTCTCCGGGATAGGTGAGCAGGGTCTCCAATTGGGCATCGGTCACATCATTGCGGATATAGGCGGTGCGACCCGGTTGCCGGTTCACCCGGAAATTCGGGGGGCACATCGGGTCGTTCGAGGAAGGCTCTGTACTAATGTCTGTCAGCTTCTTGTATCCTTTTCAAAGGTTGTTTTGCCCTGTGTTCGGCAATCCCTATTCTGCAAAAGCGGAGGGTCGCACGACCGTAACTCCTGCCTTTCACTATTCTTGTATCGTCCTGACCATGAGTTTGCAGGTTCGAATGTGGGGCGGACATTCCTGTCTGCCGCCTTAAGTTTGCAGGTTCGAATGTGGGGCGGACATTCCTGTCTGCCGCCTTAAGTTTGCAGGTTCGAATGTGGGGCAGACATTCCTGTCTGCCGCCTTTGCTGTCCTGCTTCTATTCTGACTTCTGACTCCTGAATTCTGACTCCTGCACTTGCGGCTTCGCCGCACCGCATCCGTCGCGCTCATTTTTCCTTGCCCCGGACACTTCCGGACAATTTACCCCGCAAACGGTACACCCTGTCCAGCCATGCCGGAATACCGGCACCGTCCAAATCACCATAACCCGCCATGAACGCCCCGAAACAGACCTCCGGCAGGCCGTTCTTTTCCAGCGAACGCCGGAACCGAAGCAGGTTCCGGCTGCATTGAACCCTGCCCGGCATACCGCCAACGCGGGCACGGTCCAAGTCTATAAGGTGGGGGAGACCATCCGCAACCACAACGTTCTTCACCTGCAAATCGGCATGCCAAACACCCCGCCGGTGCATGTCGCGCACCAGCGCGCCGACGGCCTGCATCATCCTGTCGCGATCAACACCACAGGATTCCGCGTCATGCCCGCGCAGCCAGTCCAGCAGGTCCGACCCCGGGAGCAATTCCGTGGCCAGCGCCCCCGCGACCCACGGACCGCGCCGTTCCCACAGCACCCCCAGCACCCGCGCCACCGGCACGCCCCGCTGCTCCACCGCCCAATGGGCGGCAAATTCACGGCCGGGACGGTTCACCAACAGGTAATTATCCTTGACCAGGGAAGCCACAAATCCACCCCGATGGCACACCCGAACCAGGCCGGGACGGCCCGCCAGCCAGTCAAAGCGGCGCAAAGCCCCCCGCTCGGCCCGCGCCACGCCGATACAATTTTCCCCCGTGGCCAGCGCGGTGGCAATGGATTCGGCCCCCTCACAACGCACAATCAGCCGCATCCGCCCCGTGGCGCGCGTCTCAAATTCGCCTGAGGCAAGGATTTCCGGCAGTCCCATGGTCATTCCCTAGAATAAGATGGCCCATTATGGAGTCTGCTCACTTCGAAGCGCAAGCCCATGGACCCGACTTCCTCAATTGAGACGACTGGAAGACACATGCTAGTGTGGAGGTCTAAACTCCGCCCGGCTTGCCGCTGTGGCAGAAAAACCGGAGTGAGCCCGAGGGAATGGAGGCTTCTATGGTGAACCACTATATCATTGCCCTGGCCATGGCCGCCGCGTTCAGCGGCCCGATGACAGCGGCTGTGGCAGAGTCTCAGGACCTGCCACGGGCGACCTTGACGGTCGAGACAGACGCCCCTTCCACGGCCTACAGCCGGATGATTTTTGGGGGCTTCCTCGAACACTTCGACCACCAGGTTTACGGGGGCGTGTTCGACCCCGGCTCGCCGCTTGCGGACGAAAAAGGATTCCGCAAGGACGTCGTTGAGGCGCTGAAAGAGCTTACAGTGCCTGTGGTGCGCTGGCCGGGGGGGTGCTACGTCAGCGGTTATCACTGGGAAAATGGCGTCGGAAAGGACCGCAAGCCGACCGACGACATGGCCTGGGGCGTGGTCGAGCCGAACACTTTTGGCACCGATGAATTTGTGGAACTCTGCAAGGTCGCCGGGTGGCAACCCTACATCTGCAACAATGCGGGG
>CAZOMH010000371.1:0-5084 GCA_964580415.1 uncultured Nitrospirales bacterium | reverse complement strand
ATACACGTGCGGCCCGACGGCCGGGGTGACCGAGCCTGCGCCGCTGGTGGCGAGGGTCAGGGTGGCCTGGTCATGGGCAAAGACGGCCGTAACGGATATCGGCAAGCCGCTCAGGGGCACGGAGGTGGAGGCGGCTGTGGGGGCGGCGACGGGCCCCTCCCAATGGTCGAAATGCCAGTCGGTCAGCGCGGTCGCCAGCAACGGCACGGGAATAGCCGTGTAGTAATAATGATTGCCTGCCGGGGGATTGACACTGCCTTGTCCGGAGACCGCCGTGAGGAGGCTAAAAGGGATGGCCTCAAAGGGGCCCATGTCCACGGCGCTTCCCTGGGGGCGTGCAGTGCCGTAGAAATCCGCAATCGGCGCGCCGGTTGCGGTGCCCGCGTCGATGCAGGGCGACAGCGGGCTGGTCTTCAGGTAGTAGCGATCCGTTGCGGGATCACCGAACAGCGGATCGAGGGTAATGTTGCCGTTGCCGGCATAGCCGCCCTGCACGTCGGAATAGGTGACCACGGGCGCGCTCGCGTCAAGATTGACGATTTCATCGGAAAGGTCGCCCCACAGGATACAGTTCGTCACGGCGGGCGCGGACAGATGGTCATTTGCCATGCCGCCGCCGGTACCTGTCGGCGCCGCGTTGCCGTAGAGGGTGCAGTTCACGATGACCGGAACGGCGTTGACGTTGTTGAAGATGCCGCCACCGCCTTCGCCAGTCACCTTGTTCTTACAGATGACACAGTTGACAATCTTGTGGGCGCATGCGGTGAAGTTGAGCATTCCGCCACCCAACTGCGCCTTGTTTCCGCTGAACCGGCACTGACCAAGCTCGGTGTCCGTGCCGGTATTCATGGCGAACGCGCCGCCGCCGGCGTGGGTGGCCGTGTTTTCCGAAAAGGCGCAGTTGTAAAAGACGGTCTGGCCGCGGTCAAGGTAGGCACCGGCACCGTCCCATCCGCTTTGGTTCATTGTGAACGTGCAGTTCTGAAAGAAGTTGTTCGCGCCCTCGGTTACAAGAACGCCGCCGCCGTTGTAGGCCTGGTTCGCGTTGAACGTGCAGTTTGTAATGGTGGCGTTCTGCGCGCTCGCCAGCTTGATCCCGCCGCCGCCGCCGCCATTGGTGATGTTGTTTTCGAACCGGCAGTTTGTGACGGTCAGATTGAAGTGTCCCTCGACGTAGAGGCCGGCACCGCCATCGGCGGAGCTTGTACTGTAGCCGTTCGTGACGGTGAAGCCGTCGAGCAGGGCGTCGCTGGCCCCGGCGACCACGTGCAGGGCCGGACCAATGCCCCCGATGGCGGAGGCACCGTCGATGACGGTCACATTGGCCGTGAAGTCACGCTGTGATATTTCGGTGTTGCCCGGCAGGAACCCGCCGTACACATGCACCCACTGGCGCAGCGTGAGGGCGCCTGTTTCCACCGCGGGGGAGTGCATGAACCAGGATCGTGCCTCGTTGTAGTTGCCCGCGCACACCCAGACATCGCCTCCGCCCGCGGTGGAAGCGGCGTCGATGGCCGGCTGCAGCGTGTTGAATGCGGTGGCCCAGGACAGTCCGTCCTGGGCGGCCGGTGCCGCCGGGCTTGCCTTGTCCACGTACCACACCGCGCCAAAAGCGCCGGATGCGCAAAAGAGCAACACGCACAGCAGCAAGCATACTGGTTTCATGGTTTCGCCTTTCGTGTTAAACACCCGCCGTTCTGTCTGATTGCCCGCAATAACCGCAAAACTATTGTATCTCCAACAGCGGCGTTTGTCATCAGTATTCTTCCGGTGTTTTTCAGTGAAAGGAACGGGTTCGCGGGAAAGGAGAGACGCGCCGGTGATATTTTCTGTGGCCCGAAGAGGCGCGCTGGTATACAATAGGGGAAGCCTGTTTTCCGGACAGGCAACCGTAATGGTATGACATATCAACTGTGGGAGGACGATGATGCGGCACAGGCGCGGTTTTACGCTGATTGAGCTGCTGGTGGTGATCGCCATTATTGGAATACTGGCGGCGATCCTGCTTCCGGCGCTGGCGCGGGCGCGGGAGGCCGCGCGGCGCTCAAGCTGCCAGAACAATCTGAAGCAGTGGGGTCTTGTTTACAAGATGTACGCCAACGAGGCCGGCGGACGCTATCCGCATCTGCAGGTGGGGCGTTTCTACAGGTGGAACGGGCAAAAGTACCCCTCCCCGATAGAGGCTTTGGCCATAGGCCCCCAGACCACTTCGATTTATCCGGAGTACATGACGGACATGAACATCATGTTCTGTCCTTCCGACGAGGACCAGCCCGGTGCGGTGATGAAGAACTCCGACGGGACCATCGGCAATCCGATTACCCTGCCCAAGAACATTGATGCAAGCTATTGTTATCTTGGCTGGACCTTCGACAGAATCGACAAGGCGTTTGTGCCCATCGAAACGTACCCGATGATTACCTCGCTGATTGGTTTGCTTGGCGGCGCGGCGCCGACCGGATTTGAGGTGCCCGTCCAACTCGCCGCCGCGCTGAACGACGCATTTGACACCGCGACCATGCAGGCCTACATGCAGCACAACGGCACCGAACTGATGCGTTTGGCGGATCAGGACCGGGATATATCGGACCAGACCTTCGGCGAGGGAAACGGCAACGGCGGCGGCAACACGGTCTACCGGCTCCGCGAGGGTATTGAACGCTTTCTGATCACCGACATCAACAATCCGGGCGGCGGCGCCATGGCGCAAAGCGGCCTGTTCATCATGATGGACGAGTTGGGGACGGGCAAGGGGGCGCACAAGTTCAACCATATCCCCGGCGGCTGCAATGTGCTTTATATGGACGGCCATGTGGAGTTCATCAAGTACGTCAACAGCGACAGTGCCACGCCGCCTGTGACACCGGCGATTGCGACTGTTGTCGGAGGGCTTTCGTCGGGGAATTGAGCGCTCCCGGCTTCGCCGGGACGGGTTGCCGGGGGGTGCGGGACCCATGGGACGAATGCGGCGGGTGGGACCCATGGGGGGGGAGCGTGCCCCGTTTTCCCGGCATGCGAATTGGAATTGCCGGGGTGGCGTGCTAGAATCCGCGCCATCATGATAATACGGTTCACAACGATAAAGCGTGCTGCGGGGTGCGGATTTCTGGCGGCGGTCCTGCCGGTGGTTGCGGGGTGTGGTGCGCCCGAGGACACGCTGGCGCGCACACCGGCGGTGGCGGTGAAGGGCCCGGAACTGCCGTCGGAACGGGCTGTTGTGCCGCCGCCCCTGTACACCCTGCCGCCGGAATCGGAACTGCCCGCGGACCCGGTTCACCGCAAGCTGGTGGGCACGGCGTGGCGGGCGAAGGACCTGGAGGCGCGTTTCCTCAGCGCACAGCGGATACATGTGCGCGGTCCGCAGACCGAGCCCTACGCGCCGGGGGGGATCACGGCAAAGTACAGGTATGATGCGGGCAACATTACGTTGGACATATTGGGGAAGCCGATTGCGTGTGTATGGGACGGGACGGCGCTGACGATCAACGGAATGCCCGCGGAGGCGCTGCCGGAGGTGTCGGCCAAGCCTTGAGGGAGGGCGGGGCGGCGGGCTGATGGGAAGGATGGGACCCATGGGACATGTGGGCAGGGGAACGGGGATGAGACGCGCGAAGAACGCGGCAGCGGCAACTCCCGGGCATCGGTGTTCTTGGCAGCGCAATTTGCATCCCCGGCGGCGTGAACGTATGCTGTGCGGACCTTTCCTGGCAGATGCCAGTCTTCATTTTCACCACGGACAAGGAGGATCGGACCCATGGCCCGACACCAAAGCGGCCGGACGCTTAACCGCCGGCAATTCCTAAAACGCGCCGCGGCCGCGGTTGTCGGCACGGTTGCGTTTCCGACGATTATTCCGGGCCGTGCGCTGGGTCTGGACGGGGCCACGGCGCCGAGCAACCGGCTCACACTGGGCTTTATCGGCATGGGCAGGATGGCCAAGGGCCATCTGGGGGCGTATCAGGGCGATGAATCGTGCCAGATTTTGGCCGTCTGCGACGTGGAGCAGGGCCGCCGCGAGAAGGCGGCCGCGGCGACCAACGAGTTCTACGCAAAGCGCAACGGAGAGAACAGCTATTCCGCCTGCGACACCTACGGCGACTTTCGCGCGTTGTGCGCCCGTGCCGACATCGACTTTGTCGTCATTGCCACGCCGAACCACTGGCATGTGCCGACAGCGCTGGAGGCGCTGCGCAACGGCAAGGACGTGTATCTTGAAAAGCCGATGACGCGCACGGTTGAAGAGGGCGGGATTCTGACCAAGGCGGTGCGCCGCTATGGCCGCATCCTGCAGGTGGGCAGCCAGCAGCGCTCGGACAACACGTTCCGCTTTGCCTGCGAACTGGTGCGCAACGGCCGCATCGGCGAGGTGAAAGAGGTGTACGCGAACATCAGCGGTCCTCCGGAGGAGGACAACCTGCCGGGCGAGCCGACCCCGGACGGGCTGGACTGGGATATGTGGCTCGGTCCGTGCCCGTGGCGGCCGTACTCGGCGGTGCTGGCGCCGCCGGAGTCGTTTGACGGCTGGCCCCGATGGCGCTATTACCGGCCCTATGCCGAGGGGGGCATGGACGACTGGGGCGCGCACCATTTTGACATTGCGCAGTGGGGGCTGGGCATGGACGGCAACGGGCCGGTGGATATCCTGGTGCCGTCGCCGGACCGTCCCGAGGTGAAGACGCTGACCTTTGTGTATGCCAACGGCGTGCGCCTGTGCCATGGGGGCGGCAAGATTTCCGGAGCCGGGACGGAGTGGCTGGGCACCAAGGGGCGGGTGGGTGTGAACCGGGGCGCGTTCCTGGTGACCGAGCCGGAGAGTCTCAAGTACGACAGCATCGGTCCGAACGAGGTTCATTTGTATGACAGTCCGGACCACCGGAAGAACTTCCTCGAATGCGTGCGCACGCGGCGGGAGCCGATTTGTCCGGTCGAGGTGGGCCACAGTTCGGCCACGCTCTGCCATCTGGGGACGATAGGCTACTGGCTGAAGCGTTCGCTGAAGTGGAACCCCGAGAAACAGGAATTTGTGAACGATTCGGAAGCCAACCGCCTGCTCAATGAGCTGCGTGCAAATGAAGAGCATCTGA
>CAZOMH010000370.1:0-5096 GCA_964580415.1 uncultured Nitrospirales bacterium | reverse complement strand
CCGCCTGCGAACTGGTGCGCAACGGGCGCATCGGCAGGGTGCATACCGTGAAGGTGGGTCTGCCCGACAAGAATTCCATCCATGCCGCCAGTACGGCGCCAAGCGACCCGCCGCCCGGTTTCGATTATGACATGTGGCTGGGGCCGGCGCCGTGGGCGCCCTACTGCGAAGCGCGCTGCCACTGGAATTTCCGCTGGCACAGCGATTACGCGGGCGGCCAGCTCACCGACTGGGCCGGGCATCATATCGACATCGCGAACTGGGGCATGGACACCGAAATGAGCGCCCCGGTGGAGATTGAGGGGCGCGGCCAGTGGCCCGTCGCCAGGGACGGCCTGTTCGACACGCCGGAGAGCTACACCTTTACCTGCAAGTATCGCGAGGGTTTCACCATGATGGTGAGCGCGCTGCTGCCGGGCGGCACGCGCTTTGAGGGTGAAAACGGCAAGTGGATATACGTGAACCGCGGTTTTATCGACGCCAATCCGAAGTCGCTGCTGGCGGAGCAGATCGGTCCGGACGAGATTCACCTGATCAAGAGCGACAACCACCACGCGAACTTCCTCGACTGCGTGCGGACGCGGGCGAAGACGATCACACCGGCGGAGGCGGCCCACCACTCGGTGATGGTCGCCCACCTGGGCATGGCCGCCATGAAAACGGAGCGCAAGCTGAAGTTTGACCCTGAAACGGAGCGCTTTGTGGATGATGACGACGCAAACCGCATGCTGGGCCGGGCCATGCGCTCGCCCTGGCACCTGTAGGCCAACCGGGAAAAGGAAGCATACCCATGAAAAAGAATCTTATGGCGACCCGGATACTTGCGGTGTTCCTGACAGTGCTGTGCCTGGCTCCCCGGGCCATGTCGGCACCGTCGCTCAAGGCGCTCATCGTGACCGGACAGAACAACCACAATTGGCCCGTCAGCTCGCCTGTGATTAAGATCATGCTTGAGGACACCGGACTGTTCGCCGTGGATACTGCCATATCGCCCAAAGAGGGCCAGGACATGTCGGGTTTCACGCCGAAATTCGCGGACTACAGCGTGGTCGTGCTGGACTACACGGGCGACAACTGGCCGGAAGCGGCCAGGAAGGCCTTTGTCGATTACGTGTCCAACGGGGGCGGCGTGGTCGTGGTTCATGCGGCGGACAACGCCTTCCCCGACTGGCCCGAATACAACGAGATCATCGGCCTGGGCGGCTGGGGCAACCGCGACGAGAAGAGCGGGCCCTACCTGCGCTGGATTGACGGAAAGGCCGTGCAGGTGACCGAACCCGGCCCGGGCGGCGGTCATGGCAAGAACCAGCCCTACCAGATCATCAACCGCGCCCCGGACCACCCCATCATAAAGGGTCTGCCCGAAAAGTGGATGCACGGAAGCGACGAGTTGTACCACCTGCTCCGGGGCCCCGGAAAGAACCTGACCGTGCTGGCTACGGGATATTCCGCCAAGGAAGCGAACGGCACAGGGAACGATGAGCCGCTGTTGTTCACTATTCAGTACGGCAAGGGCCGCGTGTTTCACACCGCGCTGGGCCACGCGGGCGACACCGGGGAGAATTCTCCCGCACTGCAATGCGCCGGATTCATTACCACGCTGCAGCGCGGCGCCGAATGGGCGGCCACGGGCGAGGTCACACAGGCCGTTCCGGACGACTTCCCCGCGCCGGACGCGGTGAGCCTGCGGGTATCGTACCGGCGGGCGACGCCGGACTCGCTGTTCGCGCTGCTGCCACAGATCAGGGCGTACAAGTTCAACGACAGCCTGGAACCGCTCGTGGCGTTTGAAAACGCATGCCGCGCCACGACCAAGGCGGGTGCTTCGGTCGCACCGATTGAGGACGCGCTGCTGGACGTGCTGAATTCCGGCGCTTCGGCCGACGCCAAACGCTGGGCCTGCAAGGTGCTCAGCCTGTATGCGTCCGACAAGAGCCTTCCCGCCCTTGCGAAAATGTTTGGGGACCGCCAATCAGCCGACACGGCGCGGCTTGTGCTTCAGAGGATGCCCGGCAAAGCGGCGGACCAGGTGCTGCTGGAGGCGCTCAAGACCGCGCAGGGTCCGGTTGCGGCGGGTATCGCGCAGACCCTTGGCGCGCGCAAAGCGGCCGGGGCCGCGCCGTCGCTTGCGCTTCTGCTGGCCAACGCCGACCTGGGTGTCGTGATCGCCGCCGCCGGGGCACTCGCGGATATCGGCGCATCGGACCCGCTCGTCACCGCGCTGTCCACGGCGGCGCCCGAAACGAAAGCGGCCATTGAAGACGCGCTGCTGCGCTGCGCGCAGCAGCTGGCCGCCGGGAACAAACAGGAGGAGGCAAGACATCTCTATGAATTGCTGAACCATCCCGACCGCAGCGAGGCCGTGCGGGGCGCCGTACTCGAAGGGATCATCGCCACGGCCGACAACAAGGCCAAATGGATCACCATTTGCCTGAACGGAGACGCGCGTTCCAAACAAATCGCACTGCGCGCGGTGCGGGCCGCGAAGGAACCGCAGCTCCTGCAGGCAATTGCGGCAACGGAAGGACTCGACGGGCCGACGCAGGCGCGGCTGCTCACCGCGCTTGCCGACACGAAAGACCGGTCGCTGACACCGGCGCTGGTCAATGCCCTGAACAGCAAGGACGATGAAGTGCGCTCCGCGGCCGTCGCCGCACTGGGCAGGATCGGCGGTTCGGAAGCGCTTATGCCGGTGGCGTCCATGGCGGGCGCCTGCGGGGAGCCGGTTCTTTCGGCGGCCCGGGCTGCATTGCGCGCGATGCCGGGTGTCGCGGACGACATTGCCGCCTGCATTGACACCGCCCCCGGCGCGGTGCAGTTGGAATTGGTCCGCGCCGCCGGCGCGCGGGGGGATGCCGGGGCGGCACCGGCCCTGATAAGGCTTGCGAAGAGCGGTACGGACGAAGCACGCGCCGCGGCGCTCGCGGCGCTCGGCGAGGCCGCGCCGCCAACCGCACTTCCCGACATGGTTGTGCTGCTTGCAGCCGCCGGCAACGACGAAGCGCGCGCCGCGGCGGCGAAGGCTGTGGCCGCCGTGGCAGCCAAGGCCGAACCCGGCGAAGCGCGCACCGGCGCGCTGATCGACGCATTGAAAAAGTCGGGGGACCCCGGGGAAAAGGCGGCTCTTTGCCGGGCGATGGGGGCGGTTGCCGACGATTCGGCGCTGGCCGTGCTCGGCGAAACCGCCAATTCCGGCGACGGCCCGGCGGCCATGGCCGCCGCGGAAGCGATGGCCGCATGGCCCACGCCCGCGCCGCTGGATCAGGTGCGCGCGCTGGCCAAGTCCGCCACGGGCGACACGGCCACGGCGGCGTTGCGCGGCATGATGCGGCTGCTCGGCCTGAAATCGGACCGGCCCAGGGAGGAAACGGTCGGGATGTATGCCGAGGCGCTGGCCGCAGTCAAGACGCCGGAAGATCAGGCCACGGTGATTGAAGGCCTTGGCCAGACCGGGGACGCGGCGGCCCTGCCCATGATTTACGACGCGCTGAACAGCGGGCAGGATGCGGTGGCGGAGGCGGCGGTGGCGGCGCTGGGTGCCTGGCCCGACGCCACACCCACGGAAAAGCTCGCCCCGCTGGCCAGGGACAAGAACTCGCCGCGACAAATTACCGCGCTGCGCGGCTATGTCCGGTTGATCGGGCTCGAAGCAGCCCGGCCGATGGACGACACGGTCGCGTTGTACCGCGAGGCGATGGCGCTTGCGGCAAATCCGGACGAGCAGAAGCGCATCATGTCCGCGCTGGGCAGGACGCAGAACGTGGGCGGACTGCTGCTCGCCTCCGAATACCTCAATGATCCGAATCTGGGCGAAGAAGCGGCCGCGGCCGTGGTCGGAATTGCCAAGTCGCTTGCCGGCACCAATCCGGAAGAAGTGAAGACCGTGATGCAACTGGTGGCGGCCAGCAGCAAGAACGAATCCGTCAAACAACAGTCCGGACAGGTTATGGAACAGGCGGCAAAGTTTGAAGACTACCTGACCGTGTGGCAGGTGTCGGGCCCATACACTGTTGCGGGCAAGAAGGGCGAAGAATTGTTTGACATGCCTTTTGCCCCGGAACAGGAGGGCGTGCCCGCCGAGTGGAAACGCATGCCCGTGGGCACCAACGCGGACATGCCGTACGTGGCCGAGATCGACAAGGCCGTCGGGGCCGGCAACGACCGCGCCGCCTATCTGCGCAGTTTTGTGCATGCCGACAGCGACACCGGGGCGCTGCTTGAACTGGGCAGCGACGACGGCGCCAAGGTGTGGATCAACGGGCAGCAGGTGTTCGCGGTCAACGTGGTCCGGCCCGCAAAGCCCGCATCGGACAGCGTCAAGGTGCAGCTCAAGGCGGGCTGGAACACGATCCTGATGAAGATTACCCAGAGTGCGGGACAGTGGGCCGCCTGCGCGCGCCTGCGCACCGCAGACGGGGCCGGACCGCTCACGGGGCTCAAGTTCGCGGCGACGCCGCAGAAGTAACGCGACGCAGCAAGACACCACCGCCCGCCGTTCCTGTTGGAACGGCGGGCGGATTCTGTTTTCGTAGGGTGGGTGAAGTTTTGCAACGCAAAACGCAACCCACCGGTTCCTGTTCGCAGTCCGCGCCGTCGATATTTGGAGGAGGTCCGGACCTCCATTCGGTGTCATACCAACCCATTCGTGCATGCCTGTGAAACGTCGATCATGGCCACTGTTCAGGCCATTCAACCAAGCCATGTCTTACGGCGTTGTAATGAATGTAATCAAAGTGTCGGCGCAGGTCATCGTCATCGCGAATGGCGTGTTCCCAATAGCGGTGCTGCCAGATTCCGCATTCCTTCTTCTTGTGCCGTGGAACGGGACAGCCGCATTACATACCCACCCTGGTCATGGTACAGCGATGAGAACCGCGCCTTTAACCTGGATATCTCACCACCCGCTGTAGTGCGCCCACAACTCTTTGCAGGGCAAATTTTTGCCAAGATCAGCGCAGGACGAACTGTTGTTGCACGCCAAACGTGGCGGCGCCCGTGTTTAGCCCGCTTCAGCGGGCTCCTCTTTGCCCCCGGCTTCAGCCCTACCAAGTATAGGCATTTTCTGGCCTGCCTGTCCATAGCCGACAGCGCCACCT
>CAZOMH010000369.1:0-5107 GCA_964580415.1 uncultured Nitrospirales bacterium | reverse complement strand
CGCTTGGAAGGCGATTTTCGCAACCGCCTCGTTTCCGTCCATTGTCTTTTTCGGTCTTGCCATGATCCTAGCTCCGGTGTGTGGCGCGCGCACAAAAACGCGTGCCGGATATCGGCCGTACTCCAACCTGCTGGGACACGGCCGGCCTAAAGTGGATATCGCCTGAGCGGCCGCGGAAACGCAGACCTCGGAAGCGGCAAAACATGCCTGCCAACCGCTGTTGCTGCCCCCCGCGACGCGATTTGTATTATGTACGCATGGGCATTGAAGTTGCAACGTCTAATACTAACGCCGCGAAGCCTGTATGATCATATGTTCAGCATAACCAACCGAACTATTTAATGCTATTTCTGCAAAAAATGCAGGCTCTGCGGTCAATATGCCGCTCCGATATTGTCTGTTGCCGGTCCCCTCCACAAACGGGAACCGTTCCCTTGGAGCCGTTGATTGCTGATTTCTTGCGCGGCAACGGTGCAAAAACAGGCCGCCCCCGTGAAGGATCAGTACTGTATTTTGCTACTCCGACTCGGGTGTCAGGTCCATGTTGATCGGCGGACGGGGCGGGCCGGCGTAGGGGACGTCGCGCTTCTTGGGGTCGTCCGTGGGCGGGCCAAGCGTGGTGGCCTCGGGGTCGGTACTGGGGTCCGGGGGGAGGATAAACCCGTAATAACGGCCCATCCAGTAGTCCTCCAGCCAACCGGTCGGCTCCATAACGGCATGAAACTTGGGTTTGTGGTCCAGGAAGAGGGCACCGCGGTCAACCCGCTTGGCCTCGCTCTCGCGCGGCGAGATGGCGCGTTTTCCGATACCGTTGTAGGCCACGTACCCCGGCGGTGTGTCAAGGTCCGTGCGGTGGGAATTCTGATAGGTGTAGTCTTCCAGGTCCAGGCTCCAGTCGCGCAGGTGTTTGACCGAGGGATTGACCTCGCAGTCGTTGCCGGTAATGGACCCGTAGATGAAGTTGAACCAGGGGACCTGTTCGATGCGCTTGATTTCCCAGGTGCGCTCCAGGCTGCGCATGAGGACGGAACGCAGGTGGATGTCCTTTTCGTAGCGCAACGAGGACCAGTAAGCCTGGAAGGAGAGGCGGTCGTCCCACTGGGCGACCTGCTCGGGGGGGAAGGTGATGCGCTGGCGCACAATGAAATCAAGATAGCCCCACTTGGCCAGCTGTTGGAGCGCGTCGGCGTATTTCGGGTTGCCGTTGCTCATCTCACAGGCAGTGATGGCGAAGGAAGCCGCCTCGAGCGCGTTCAGTCCGCGCCCGTAAAATCCGTAGGGTTTGAGCAGATAATCGGTGTCCCAGCGGCCCCAGCGGGTGGGCGTGCCGTCGGGGTCCTTGAGTCGCCAGCCGTTGGCGAGGATGCAGTCCATAAGCCGGGTCAGGTGCGCGGCGGCGCGGGTCTTCTCCTTGTCTTTGGCGGCAAGATCGTGGAACACGGAGAATCCGTAGAAGTGGCCGCTGACCTCGTCGCTGGAAGTGTCGCCTTTCCATTCCCACAGGCCGTCGGAGGTTTTGTTCCATTTGGCGAAGAGTCCGCCCGAACCGATCTGCTCGCGGGAAAACCGGTCGCCCGTGGGGCACCAGACAGAACGCGCTATATAACCGCGTTCGCCGGTGATTTCCTCCAGCCAGCACAGCGCCTCGAAGGTGTTGACCGCCTCCGCGCGGGCGGCCTCGTCGCCGGTGGCGGCGTATTTGTACGACATGGCGGCCAGGTACTTCGCCGAATTGCTGCCGTCGTTGTCGCTGATTTCGCGCATCCATCCCTTTTCGGGTTTTTCCTTGTTGATGTCATAGCGGAAGTATGTGAGGTTGCACACGAAACCGAGACGTTTGTGGCCGCCGAGATCGAGCTGGCGCTCGAAGTAGGCGGCCTTCTTGGCCAGTGTGTAGGGCTCGTACCGGATAATCGCAATGCCGCCGTCGGTGGCGATGTACACTGTGCGCGGAGCGGAGGCGATGGCATACACCTTTTCGCCGGGCAGCCAGATGTTGAGGCCGAAATACTGGAACTCATCGCCCACCATGCGGATGGCGCCGCGGCTGGACCCGATCCACAGGTCATGCTCAAAACCCTCGGCAAGGCAGGTCAGGTCCTCGTAGGGCAGCCCGTCCTTGCCCTGGATGGCGGTGAAAGCCATGCCGCGCAGCACGCCCAGCCCGCGGTCGGTCGCCACAAAGAGCCTGCTGCCGACGGCCAGCATGTCGCGCATGTTGCCGGAGGGCAACTGCCCCCAGTCCGCGACGTCTTCGACGATGGCGGCGCCGTCAAACAGGGCCAGCTTGCGTTTGCGCATGCCGTAGAGTGTGCCGGTGTAGGAGCAGATGCCCGACAGCGGTCCGAACTCCTGCGGTTCCGCCATCTGCTGCGAGCCGTCCTCCATGGTGAAAGTAATGTCGGCGGAACGGTAGCCGCCGGGCGGTTCGATGCAGACGAACGCATCGCCGTCCAGCCGGAACACATTTTCCCTGGTTGCGGCATGCACCGCGCCGCGGTGCATGCACATGTCCAGATAGTGCCTGTCATCCATCTTGCGCCACTTGCCTTCGGCGAAGCGGTGGACGCCCTTTTCGGTCGTCACCCACAGGGTGTTGTCCGGCGAATACAGGTGCAGCGGCTTTTCCGGGGCGCCATCCATGGGTTTGAGCTCGGTGCCAACCAGTTCGCAAACCGCGTCCTCGTAGAGGGTGAAGACCCTGCCCTGTGCGGGGGCAATGTCCGTGACAGGACTCTTGGTCGGAATCTTCTGGCCAATCTCCTGCAGAAAGGGCTCGTCCTTGGCGGGTTTCCAGATACGCGCATCCGCCGGCTGCATAAACGGGTCGGCGGACTGCGCAAGGGCGGACAATGCCAGGACGCAAAACACGGCTGCGAGCAGCACGGGGGACGCGGTTCGGATCATGTCGTGGCCTCCGTTCATAGGTTACCCAAAGGGTAACCAGTCGGGCCATGGACAGTCAACCGCGCCGAACCCCCGCCCGTCACCGCAAAACAAACCGGCTGCGCGGGTGTCCTTATGCGCCCCTCGTTTCCTCTTCGAGCGGCGCGGGCGGAACGAGTTCGATGACTTTGTGAATCCACCCGTCGGTGCGGAACACGGCCCAGGTCATGATCAGGCGCGAGGCGTGACTGACAAGTATGGCCATCCAGATGCGTTCCGGGGTGAGCGCGTCGGCGAGATAGAAGGCCTCGCAAATGCTGAGCAGGATCACGATCTGCGTCACGAAGGCAATGTACATGGGTGTTTTTGTCTCGCCGGCCCCCTGCATGCCGCCGGTCAGCGCCAACGCGCCCGCCAGGAACACACCAGAGAAGCTGAGGTAGTGCAGAAGGGAGACGGCGTAGCCGTGCGCCGGCTCCCCGACCAGATTGAACACGCCCAGAAACGCATCGGCGCCGGCCCAAAAGAGGAACCCCACCACCACGGCCCACGAGGACCCGATCCATGCCGCCAGCCGCACGGAGTGTTTTCCGCGCTGCGGATCGCCGGCGCCGATGTTCTGGCCCATGAGCGTGCTGGAAGCGGCGCGCAGGCCGAAAGAGGTCCAGGTTACCAGCGCGAAGAGTTGCGCGTAGCAGATGGTGTAGGCCGCCTGCGCGGCCGAACTGTTTTCGAGCAGGCCGATAAAACGGAGCAGGCAGACGCCGCCGATGTTGAGCAACACCCCCTGGATGCCCGTGGGCAGGCCAATGCGCACGACGGTGGCCATGATCCCAAAATCGGGCATCAGCCGCCAGCGGCGCGGCGGCTGGATGATCATTTTCCGCCGGAGCACGAGCGACAACGCTATCGCCACACTCACGAAGGGGGAGATGACCGAGCCCAGCGCCGCCCCCGTGGTTCCCAGCGAAGGAACGGGGCCAAGACCGGGAATGAGCACCATGCTGACGGAGATGTTGAGCACGGTGGTAAGGATGCCGAGCTTGAGCGGTGTGCGCGGGTCGCCAGAGGCGTTGAACGCGCCGGTGACCATGAACATCAGGAAGAGCGGCGCGCCGAGCACGAACAGGATGCGCAGGTAGGGCAGCGCGTGGACCTGCACATCCTCCTTCGCGCCGACAAAGTTGAGCAGGTGCGGCGCGAGCCACCAGCCGAGCGGGGCCACAACGCACACGAGGAAGGCCACCGCGCAGAGGAAGGAGGAGTAGAACACTTCGCTGAGCGCGGCTCGGTCCTGGCGGCCCGCATAGCGCGCGACGAGGACGTTGGTGCCGTGGAAGATGGACGAGACAAACACGACGACCACCATGAACACCTGCCAGGACACGCCAATGGCGGCGTTCGCGGCGCTGTTCGCCGAGTGGACGTAATGACCCACCATGATGTGGTTCACAAAGCCCTGCATGCCGTTGACCAGGTTCAGCAGCACCAGCGGCCAGGACAGTTTCCAAACCGAGCGCAGCACGCTGCCGGAAACGATTTCCCTGTCAAAGGGCTTCATGGTTTCATCACGTTTCTCGGACGATCTCCACACCTTCCGGCGAGTCGATCTTGGAATTCACGCTGCCGTTTGCAGCGGCCTCGTGGCGCACGCTGACAACGCCTTTGGGCGTGGGGAAGCGGCCCTCGGCCCATTCGAGGCCGCAGAGGTTGGGCTTTACCAGCAGCTTCGCGCAGCCCGGCGCGAGCGGTCGGAAACCGAGCACGTGCTCGGACATCCACGCCGTGGGGCCGGAGGCCCAGCCGTGGCACAGGCTGTGGCGCAGGCCCTTGTAGCAGTAGTTGCCGTAGTCGGTATGAATGCTCTTGGCTCCCTCGGGAACGAGGTCGTTGATGCCGACGGAGCCGGGCACCCAGTCGAGATTGAAGTCTTCCCAGAAGGTGGTGGCGCCGAGGTCCAGCATGGCGCCCCAGTATTTGCGGATGACTTCCAACGCACCCGCATGATCGCCCGCCATGGCGCGGGCCTGGAGCACATAATACCCGTAGAACGTGGAGACACCCTTGAGCGGGTCCACGGCCAGCACGTCGCGGTTCACATCGGCCGCGGGGCGCAGTCCCGCCAACGCCGTGAGTGCGGCGGCCTGCTTGCCCTTGGTGGCCGGCAGTGCGTATTTCTTCAGACGGTCCACTGCGGCGCGCGCCGTTGTTGCGGCCTCGG
>CAZOMH010000368.1:0-5112 GCA_964580415.1 uncultured Nitrospirales bacterium | reverse complement strand
AAAAGAACCGCTGCCGTCAAGCGTCACGTTCACCACGGCGGCCGCCAATTTGTCCGACGCCACAGGTGCCCGGGGCAGATCAACAAACTGGTCCGAACCCGCGTTGGCGACCGGCGGGGCGTTGACCGTGACATGCACCACCGCCCCCTCGCTGACCGCGCCGTTATTGTCGGTGACCACCAGGGTGAACACATACCTGCCCGCGCCGAGCGTCAACGTCGGGCGGACAACATCGGCCGGATCGGCGGCCGCAGTACTGCCTGTCCAATAGTAGGAGACAATGGTGCCGTCGCTGTCAAAAGAACCGCTGCCGTCCAGCGTCACGTCCACCGTCGCGGCAAACGCCTTGCCGGACTTCGTGGGCAACTGGGGCAGGTTCAACTGCTGATCCGGACCCGCATTGGCCACGGGCGGAGTGTTCACAAAAATCGTGACCGTGTCGGCCACGCTGACCGCGCCCTTGTCGTCGGTGACCACCAGGGAGAACTCGTGGACACCCGCACCCAGCGTGACAGCCGGGTTGACGGTGTCGGCCGGATCGGGCGTGCCGCTCCATGCGTAGGAGACAATCGTGCCGTCGCTGTCATGGGAAGCGCTGCCGTCCAGCGTCACATCCACCGTGGCCGCAGCGGCCTTTCCCGCCAGGAAGGGCAGGTTGACATGCTGGTCGGGGCCGGCATCGGCAACCGGCGGGGCGTTGATGGTGATCGTCACCGTGTCGGCGAGACTGGTTGCGCCTTTGTCGTCCGTCACGATCAGGGAGAAGACATGCACCCCGGGCCCAAGGACCACCACCGGGTTGACTGTGTCCCCGGGATCCGGGGTGCCCGTCCATGCCCACGCCACAACAGTACCGTCCGTGTCGGTGGAGGCACTGCCGTCCAGGGTCACGGCGACGGTCGAAGCGCCCGGAGGCAGGGTCACATTCTGATCAACACCGGCATCGGCGGAGGCCACGGGCGGAATGTTCACATGAACGGTGACCGTGTCCGGCCCGCTTGTCAGACCCTCATCGTCCGTGACAACAAGGGTGAACACATGGTCTCCGGCGCCAAGGCTTACCCCGGGCTGCGCCACATCCTCCGGATCGGGCGTGCCGGTCCACGTGTAGGAAGCAATGGATTTTGCGGGATCGTTCGAAGCGCTTCCGTCAAGCGTCACCTCGACCACATCGGCGCCGATGGGCAGGTTCACCTGCTGGTCCGGTCCGGCATTGGCGATGGGCGGCGTGCTCGGCGCAACCGTGGTAAAGGTCCACGCATAATCCTCGGCCAGTCCGGGCGGGGGGGCGGCAATTGCGGCAATAATGCCGATGGCAATGGGCACCGCCACAATCGGCCCATAGCAGTCAATACATTCAGAAACACTCTTTTCCGCCCCCGCCCCCTTGAGGAGCGTGGCGGTGTACAGCGTGTTCTTGTCCAGGGGCGCGGACGGGGTGAACGTCGCCGTCAGTGTGTCGGCATCGTACGTCACCGTCCCGGGAACGGCCGTCGCGCCCTTGAACAGGGTGAACGTGGAGGCATTGATGCTGTCGGCGTCGATTGCCTTGCTGAACGTTGCCGTTACGGCGGTGTTGACGGGCACCGCCGTCGCGCCGTCAGCGGGATGGGTGGAAACCACGGTGGGCGCGGGTTTGCAGCCACCCAGGGACAGTGCCATCAAAGCACAGCCCAGAACAACCGTTCCCAGTCTCAGTGCGGTTCGCGTAAACATCAAGCTGGTCCTCCTGTTTGCATGTACTATCGGAACGGGCCCGAAACCCGATCTGTCAGGCAGACGCGATTGGTCACGTCCGCGATTATTACAATGAAGTGCTGGGTACGGTCAACGGGGTGAACTTGCGAGTTTTTTTTCCAACGATTACACAGCGCGTTGCCAAGCCCTGTGAAACGCGCGGCAATCTGTGATTACTGGAGAATATGGTTGCCATCCTGCATCCCGGACGGTTGTGCCGACATTCACCGAGAGGTGAACAACCCATACCTGTCCGTATATTCCGCAACAATACCAACCGCCCTTACAGCCCTGTCTGCCCAATTTCGTGCCGGTGTCACCGGGCCCAAAGGAAAACCGCCTCCGCAATACGCCAAATGGAACCCCAAGGCACCTTCTCTTTATAAAAGTCAGTATGACATAAATGTCCCAGACTTTCAATGGGTATGGCGGGAAAAACTCAGTAGCCGCCGCACTCAACAGCGGTTTCAATAAAGCAGCGGTAATTGTCCGCGCTCTTTCCCGCCAGCGGACTGTTGATGGGTGCCGCCGTGGGCATGATGATGTAACCGCCGCCCCGCTTGGCGGCATCCATACAACCGCGAACCGCTTTGGCAACCTGTTCCGTCGTGCCGTGCTCGAGCAGCTTGAGCTGCACGTTGCCAAAAAGACACAGCCGGTCACCAACGCGCCGTTTGACCCCGGCCAGTTCGATGTCGCCGTCGGGCGGGGCCTCACAGGGATCGAGCGCGTCGGCCCCGGTCCGCACAATCATGTCCAGCACTTGGCCAATCTTCCCATGACAATGAAACCGCGCCTTGGCCCCCGCCGCATGAACAAGGTCCACCATGCCGCGCACCTGCGCCGTGACAAAACGGTCGAAACACTCCGGCGGCATATACGGCGGCGTGGCATACTCGGGACCGCACACGCGGTACAGGTCGCACACGTTCACGGCAAGCAGGCGCCGCAGGTTTTCCATGCATCGCTCCCGCATCAGCGCAACGGTCCGGGCAAAGTGCTCCTCCTCCGTCAGCGCCCAAAGCGTGTACTGTCCGAATTCCATCAGGTCGGCCGCCATCCAAAGCGGGTCGGAGAGGCTGTCCATGATAATTCCGCGTTCGCCGACCTCGGCCGCCACACGGGAATAGTCCGACACGTCGTACTGTAACGGTGCATAGGGGACGGAAAGCGCCTTGTCCACGTCGGAAGGGTCCTTGCACCAGTGCTCAAGCTGCCACGTGGTGTGAACATTGTCGAAAACCTTCGTGGCGGAAGTCAGGTCGCCCTTGGGCGTGTGCAGTGTCCGGCGGGTGATGATGGCGTCACCGTCGCGAAACGCCTCCACATCCATCTCCACGGGATGGGCCGAGCCGAGAAAGGTTTCGTTGGAGACAGGCCCCCACATGCACAGACAATCGGTCTTTTCCCGAATGAGCCGCATCAGTTCCGCATAGGAGGGATCGTTGTTTTCGAAAGACCGGCTGTTGTGGCCCACCAACTCATAGGTGGAGACGGGCACGCGGTCGGCAATGCCGCCGCCCAAGGCGGTCATGATCCGTTCACGTGAAGTCATTGGTATGCGTCCTCCGCTGTGGGGCAATGGTCCTATTTCGGGCATTGTACCGGAGACACCATGGGAGGGGGAAGTGAAGTCCGCCGCGGCAACGGGCCAGCGGCGGCAAACGCCGCCGGAAAACGCTATAATCACGACCGTACAACAGGGAGCGTTTATGTCTTGAAAAGCGGCTTTCTGCGGAAAATCGCCGGCCTGTGCCTGTGCGGCACTGCCGGTTCGCTCGTGGTGCTGGCATGTTCGGCCTTGCGGCATGCCGAACTGCTGGGGTACGGGTCGGGGATCGGTGCCCGGGCAATTCCACTTGCGGCGGCGGCGGTATCCGGCACCGCGCTGCTGTGCGCCGTCCTCGGATGGCATTTCCGGAAGACCGCGGCCGCACGCATATGGACAACCCTCGTTGCTCTTTCGGTGAGCACTGTTCTGACCGCCCTCTCGGCCCTGATCGTGTACGCCGTCGAGGTAAAATATGAACTGGGTGACACCAGCCTTGACCGTGTTGCCGCATACAGCCGGAACCTGTCAGGGTGGCAGGCACGCAGGGCAACGCTTCGGTCCGGCATTCTTAAAGGTGCCGGATTGGAACCGCTTCCGGTACGCTGCCCCCTGAACCCGGTGCTGCACAGCCGCCGGGAAGAAAAGGGGTACACCGTCGAGAACGTCCGTTTTGAAAGCATTCCCGGATTCTTCGTGGCAGGCAATCTGTACCGCCCCGCGGCACGGGAAGGTGGCGAGAAGAAGCCGGTGGTCCTGCTTCCGCACGGACATTTCAGCCTCGGGCGCTTCGACCCTTCGGTGCAGCAACTCGGCGCGACCTTTGCGCGGATGGGCGCCATTGCGTTTTCCTACGACATGGCCGGCCGCGGGGAAAGCCGGCAGGTGACACACAACAACCCCAACGCGCTGACAATGCAACTTTGGAACAGCATGCGGGCGCTGGATTTTGTTCTGTCCCTGCCCGATGCCGACGCGTCGCGGACGGGCATGACCGGCGCATCCGGTGGCGGCACGCAAACCTTTCTCTGCACAGCCGTCGATGACCGGGTGACGGCGGCGGCGCCGGTGGTGATGGTCTCCTCCTGGTGTTACGGCGGATGCGCATGCGAAATCGGCCTTCCCGTCCACCGGGGACCGGGCTACGCGACCAACAATGCCGAAATCGCCGCCATGGCCGCACCCCGGCCGCTGCTGGTCATATCCGACGGGGCAGATTGGACCTGCACCGCACCCCGCCTTGAATTCCCCTATCTCCGCGGCATTTACAAACTCTACGGCAGGGAACAGGACGTGGAAAATGTCCACCTTGCAGACGAGCAACATGACTATGGTCCGTCAAAACGGCAGGCCGTATACCGGTTCTTCGCCAAACATCTGGGATTGAACGCGGCGGCCGCGGACGAAAGCGCCAACACCGTTGAGCCCCAACAGGCGCTCGAGGCGTTTGACGCGGCGCACCCGATGCCACCCGGCGCGCTGCACGGGTGGGACACGGTAATGTCGGAACTGCGGGCACTGCAGCGCCCCCACTGACCGTCCGTTCCCGGCGGGGCCGAAACAGCTTCAGCCCGAAACTTCCAGCCCCGGACCGAGTCCAACGCCAAAGAAATCCGCCCGCTTCCATACAGCCCCTCCCCGTCATCCAACGGGGTGCGGACCAGATTACAGATTCTTAATGTTTATGCACCCCCTGCCGTAATCTTGGCACGGTACCCTTGATGCAGTTAAACGCTGCGACAGTCAGTTCCCCATGCCGGGGTCAACCGAAGGAGGTACGACGATGGCCGAAATGTTGTTCACACAGGACAGCCCTTATGCCGGGG
>CAZOMH010000367.1:0-5117 GCA_964580415.1 uncultured Nitrospirales bacterium | reverse complement strand
GTCTTCGTCGAGGATGCTGCGGCCGAAAATCTGCTGGGTGACCATGATGCCCGCCTCGTCGCAGAGGTTGTAGAAGTCCTCTGTCTCGCGGATGGAGAAGCCTTCGGATCGAAGCATGTTGAGGTTTGCGTTGCGGGCGTAGCCGATCAGCGCGGCGTAGCGGTCATGGGACAGGTTGAGCATCATGTCCGAGGTCATCCACGCGCCGCCGCGAATGAGGATTGGCTTGCCGTTGACCTGGTACTCGCGCCAGTGGTCCTTGTTGATGACCGAGGTGATGCCGCGTATGCCGAAGCGGACACGGGCCGTGTCGGAGAGCTGCTTTCCGGCCGTGAATGCCATGTCCATGGTGTAGAGTTCCTGCGGACCCAGCGGGTGGGGCCACCAGACGCGCGGGTTGGCGACGGTGAGTTCCTTGCAGTCTTCGGGTTTGAAAAAGACTTCACGGGTCTCGCCGGGCTGAAGCGTCGCTTCCTGCGCGAGCTTAATGTCTTCGATGGCCGCGGACAGCGTGCCGGTGACGGGTTTGTCGGTGTTGTTGCGCAGGTAGACCGAGAGTGTCAGTTGTGCCGAGTCCAGACCGGGCAGCGACAGTTTGGGTTGGACATAGGCGTGGCGCAGCGAAACGGGGCCCTGTTCACGGAGACACACATTTTGCCATATGCCCATGTTCATGTCGGGCGGCTGGGGATTGTGATCGTCCCAGCCCGTGGTGGCCTCGACCTGTTTGGTCTGGGGCAGTTTGTCCGTGCGCAGTCCGGGCGGGATGATTTCCACGGCGAGGACGATAGTCTTGCCGGGGTTCAGCAGTGCGGTCACGGGGAACTCAAAACGGCGGAACATGCCGCGCACCTGGTCGGCGCCCGCCACCAATGTGCCGTTGAGCCAGATGTTGGCCTCGTAGTTGATGCCGTCAAAATGCAGTGTGAACACGCGGTCCTTTGCTGCCGCCGGAACAGTGAATTCGGTGCGGTACCACCAGTGCGCGCGGAAGGGACTGTCTTCCTTCATCACCAGCCAGAGGTCGGGCTGGTATCCCGGGATATCCCTCATGTTGGTTCCGTAATAGGGGTCGGGGTAGACCTTGTTGTCCACCAGCGCGGCGAGCACGGTCTTGGGCACAGTCGTGGGATACCATGCCTTCGCGTCAAAGCCCGGCATCGAAACGGTTGCGCCGTCGGCGGAGAATTGCGCCGCCGACTGAAGACGCCAGTTGTCCTTGAGCGCAAGCGTGGTATTCTCGGCCGCGGCGAACGGGGCGGTGGCCGCCAAGACCAGCGCGAATAGTCCAAGACGTGACACTATCATGGAAGTCTCCTCTATCGGTCCAGGTCTGTTTTCTCCATATCGGGACAAGGCAAGCAGGCGGGACGCCTGCGGTACGGACAGCGGCAGGCGGGACGCCCGCGGTACGGACAGCGGCAGGCGGGACGCCCGCGGTACGTATCGCCGCCGTCCCGGCGGCCTTGTGCCTCGCTTTGCCCCGCGCAATGACGCCGGACTATCCGGTCTTGATGGTATACAGTTGACTGAATTTCAGACCATTACCGTTATCCGCCGGTGTCATCCACCGCTGCGGGTTATTGATAACCCATCTCCTTCAGTCGATGGTTGGCCTTTTCCAGTTCGTCCAATTGCCAACTGCGCGCGTTGGCGGGGGTGACGCTGACAAAGGAGTCCTGAAAAGGCAGGTCGAACACCCACAGCGCGGACAGGGGCACGCCCGCCTCCCCAATGGCCGCAAGCAATTTGGTGAATTCCACGCGCGCCTTTTCCGGGCCCCCGCTCTTTTCATCGTCGGCAGCCCCGAATTCACCCACAAACAGGCCCTTGCCGGATTGTGCGGAGGCCTTCATGCACAGTTGGAGGATTTCCAGGTACGACGGCGCCGGTTGATTGAACCGGTTTTCCTGACCAAAAGGATACACGTGGATGCTGATCAGATTCATCGGGTCGGGCGTAACATCAATGAGATTTTGCACCAGTTCCTCCCGGCTGTCCTGCACCCAGCTCAACTCGCGCCGCTGGTGTTCAGCCGTGCTTCGGGGGAGGCTGTTGCCGGTGGTGACGGGATGGACCTTGTCAATCTGCCGGACGGCGTTGCCGAATTCGCGGCAGACCGTCACGACCATATCGTGGGTGAGGTCGTCGCCCGGGCCGCGTTCTGCACGCGTGCCCATGCCGGGCACTACCGGGGGGCGGATTTGCGCCGCGTTGGGCAGGTCTGCGCCGAGACTGTATTCGTTGCCCAGTTCCCATGCCCACAGGGCGGGGGAGTTCATGTAACGACCGACAACCTCAGCGGCGTACTTGCGCATGAAAGCGATGGTCTTGCTGTTCGGGTCGCCCCATGCGCCGCGCGGCTCGTCCATGACATCGGGCACGCAGGTGTCGTACCAGAACAGGCTGGGGATAAGCCCGATGTTGCGCTGTTCGGCGGCCTTCACAAAAGCGTCCATCAGGCGGAAATAGGCCTCCGGATTGTTCTTGTACAGGTCATACTCCTTCGGCCAGAACGGGCAGGCCATGAACCGGATGAAGGGAATGCCGCGCCTGGCCAGTTCATCCAGTCCCGCCTCGTAGCTGGTATCGTCTGATTTGGCCAGCGTGCGGCTGAACGCACTGAAGTAGTTGATGCCCACGGCGCGGTAGGGTTTGCCGTCGCGCAGCACCACGCCCTTCTCGCCGACGGTGATGGGGGGCGCGGTGGGTGCTGAGGCAGCAATCTTCTCTTCGGCGTGTGCCAGTGCAACACAGCCAAGAACAAGCATCGGGCAGAAGACAGATTTTGCAAAACTACCGGTCATGGTGTTGTGATCTTTCGCAGAAGCGGGTGACACGCCAACGGCAATTCATGGTGAGCAGCGCCGGTGCGGGATGTATTCCTCTATGTGTTCTTTGCGATCTTTGCGGTTGGATTCCCGCATTCCTTGACAGCAAAGAGCGCATAGAAGTTTGCCGCAAAATGCGAATGTCTTTCGCTCGTTCCTCTTCAGTACCACCATGTCCCGAAATCATCGCACGACACTGCAATTCCGATGCGTGGGGGGCATACACCCCCCGCCACTGCGTGGCCCCCCGCTCCAGGGGGGACCAAAGACCGCACGGGTTGGCACTCCATTGGTTGCGGCTCTGCTGTTCCGTGTGGTTCCGTGAATTCAGTGGTTTCACTCTTTCTTCTTTGGCTACGGACAAAGGTTGCGCGGGGCTGCGCATGGCTTACTCGACCACCAGCACGTTGTGAATCTGCAGGCCGCCGATCTTGGCGGTCAGCAGGCCGTTGTTCCAGGACCATTCCAGGCCGGCCTCGTCGGGGGCAATGAAGCAGTGCTTGGGCTTTTCGGGCATGGGAATGGTGACCGTGAAGGCACCGGCGTCGGGCACCTGCTCGACCATGTGGCGGCTGGGGGAGAGGTAGCCGCCGGTGGAACGGTTGACGAACTGGATGAGCGTCCTGCCGTCCTTCTTGCGGGCCGCCATCTCGATCCACCACGGGCCGTTCACATGGATCAGCGGCGCGCTGTCGAGCGCGAGGATCATGTCGCCGACGAACCGGCGCGTGCCTGGGTAGTGGGACTCGAGATAGGACTCGAAAATTCCGCCGTGAATGGCGACCACCACGCCGTTGCCCATGCGGTTGCGGGTCGCCGCGGGGAAATCGCGCTGGTTGAGCTGCGGGTCGCGCTCGTAGAGCATCGTGGCGAGCGTTTCGGCGGTGGTGGGTTTGGTGGGCTGGAACGGGCCGCAGGCGTTGACCGATTCACCCTGTACCGGCAGCCAGCCGGCCTGCGGTTCTTCGGAACGCCTTTCCACACCGGCGATGTCGCCATACTGTTCGGCCACGAAGGTGCCGCTCAGGATGAGTTTGCCGCCGTTGTTCACATAGTCCTTCAGTTTGGCCTTGAGGCTGTCCGGCACATTCTTCGCCTCGGGCACGATCACCATCGGATACTCGGACAGGTGCTCCGCCAGGCTTTCCTCGTTCAGGAGGTCGGCACTGTATCCGTTTTCAAGCACGGCATGCAGCGCCCCCTCCATCGCGCGGTTGGCTTTGCCGAAATTGAACAGCGGGTCGTTGAACTGGTAGTAGGAACTCTCGCTGTGCAGGATGGCCACCTGCGGGATGGTCTGGGTTCGGTGGCAATACTGCTGGCGTTTGCGGCAGAACTGGGCGACCTGCGCGAGCGTGTCCTGGTGCCATTCCGTGAGCCCGCCCGAACGACGCGGTGTGTCATAAATGAATATCGACCCGCCCTGTGCGAGCACGGTGGACAGTTCCTGGCACATGTGGGGCGCGGTCTTGAAGGTCCATCCCTGGTTGCCCGTCTGCAGGAAGCTCCAGGCCATCAGGTCCCAGGGTTTGCCGCGGCTCCCCATGAAACGTGCCTCGGCCATGGCGCGCTCGGCGCCAAAGGAGGGATCGAAATCACCGCTGAGGTAGTCGATGGGCGCCTGCATCGCTTCGGGCTGGCGCACGCTGTACATCCAGTTGCTGGTGACCATGCAGGTGGGCTTTACCGCATGCACGGCCTCCACATAGCGCGTCACATGCTGCACAAACAGGTCGCGGTTGAACGCGAGCCACTCCTGCCAGTGCGGTTCGCCGGAATTCTTGGGTACTTCGGTGATGCCGGTCTTCGCGGTAAATGCCTTCTGGCAGGCGTCGCTCCAGTCGGGTTTGCAGGCCCAGTTCTCACCGTCAATCCACATGCCGTCGATGTCGTACTCCTTCACGACCTCGATCAACTGTGGAATGAGCAGTTCCTCGTCATACTTGCTCACGCGGCTGGTGTTGTTGGGGTCGGGATTTCCATTGGCACCGATGCGGGCCCACTCGGGGTGCAGTTCAATCGCGCGCGTGTCCCACACGCCGGAGTAGTGGATGGACAGGGGAATGCCCATGTCTTTGGTGACTTGGCGCCAGACCTTGAGCGCGTCGTTGACAATACCCGGCGACGGGGAGCCCACCTTGCTCGGATACCCGCAATAGCCCGGATGGCCCTTGCAGTCGTACTGCACGAAGTCGGGCTTCACGATGTCCAGCATCGCCCGGATGTGCTCGTAGGTAGTTTCCCGGCCCAGTTCCGTGTCCGTGGCGCCGGGGTGCAAATCATAGT
>CAZOMH010000366.1:0-5120 GCA_964580415.1 uncultured Nitrospirales bacterium | reverse complement strand
CAGCGCGGCCGCCGCCGTTTCGGGGTTCGTGCTGGGGCCTGCGAAATCCCTGTCGCCGCACAGCGCCCAGTAGGACTTGTTGAACCCGTTCAGCGGCGCGCCCGTCAGGTCCTTCTTGCCCTTGGGCTCGGCGCCACTGTGGCAGCGGATGCAGTGCCCGTCCAAAATCGGCTGCACCACCCGCATGTATGAAAAGGGTTCGTTCTCAAAGGCCTTCGGCGTAATTGCCGACGCATCCCGCTGCGCCGCCAGCGGCGTTCCCTTGACCGGGGCGTTCATGCGGTTCTCATGACAGCCCACGCAGGAGACCCTTTCACCGGGCTGGAGATAGGTCAGGGAACGCATCGTCTGAACGGCCATGCCGTCCTTGTCGAGCAGTTGGAACAGAATGGGCTTGCGCGCGGGAACCGTAATGCGCACTGAACCGTCCGCCTCGACCGGTGCCTCGCCCAGCACGGCGCGTCCGTTTTCCTCGGCCGCAAGGCCGATGGGCGGAGCACCGCCCACGGGCGTCGTCTTGGGGAAAATCTGGATCACCCGCACTTCCGTGACCGTGCCCCGTTCAATGCCGTCGAGTCCCTGGTAAACATCGGAGACAAGCACCTCCCCCTGGTCGGGGGCATTTTCCGGCAGCGCGCTGGACAGCACCGGCGGCACAGGCCGCGGCGCAAGCGGGCACGGGTTGGTGCTGCCGATCACCGGGTCGCGGTAGATCAATTCCCGGTTGCCGAACACATCGACAAGATAAATCCCCAGGGCGTTCGGCAGGTTGGCGCCCGGCTCCCACACCAGCGGCCAAGGGCTGTAGCCCGCGAGGAAATACTTCTCAGACAACGGCCACGGCGACTCGTAGTATTCCGGAATATTCATCGACTCGGCCTCGGGGAACGGACCGGGCGTGATGCGCGCCAGCGGTTCCTGGCCGTTGTTGCCCTTGTCGGGATCGACCACGACGAGGGGCCCCGCCGCAATGGAATGGTGGGCCGCCGCGGTGAACACAATCTTGGAACTGTTGGGGATCGGCTGAATCTGGAAGGTGCAGTGCGGTTTGGGCGTGGCATTGCCCCAGACGGACACCGGGTTGGTCCCGTCCGGCCGCGTCGCCCACAGCGTCTGGTGCGTGACCGCGTCCCGGTCTATGTAGTCCCAGCGGCTGTACAGGATCAGACCCGTGTTCGACACCGCCGGAAACCACTCGTTGGTGTCGTGATACGAGAGGGCATGCAGGTTGCCGCCGTCGGCATCCATGCGGTGCAGCGTGTACACATGCCAGCGCGGGCTGAACTGTCCGCCGAAGCATCGCGCATAGCCCTCGCGCCGCGTGGACGAAAACACAATGCCTCCGTCGGGCAGGTACGCGGGCATGAGGTCGTCAAAGGGGCCGCGGGTAATCTGGCGCAGCCCCGTCCCGTCGATGTTGGCCTCATACACGTGGTAGAAGCCCTCGTCGACCGCATTGTTCAACTGCAGCGGGTCGCACTCTTTGCCCGCATTGTCCACGAACGAGAACAGCGTGCGCGTGGCGTCATAAGACAGCCGCGGCTCCAGAATAGAACCCTTCTCCAACGCGCCGTTGAAGATGTCGTGAGACGCAAACGAATACCCCGGCTTGTCCAGCATGAAAATCCCACCGCCGGGCCGCGCCCGCCAGCCGTAATACTGCATCACGAGATGGCTGTACGACGTGGGCACCCGCTTGCAGAATTGCAGCTTTCCGAACTGCATCAGCGGGTTGTCCAGCGCAATCTTGCGCCGCAGCGCATGCGCCTGCAGATAGCGCACGGCCGGTTCCTGGGTGGCGTCGCCCGACGGGCAGTTTACGCCAAGGTCCGCGGCGAGTTTCCCGGTCTTCTCTGCCACAGCGGCAATCGCGGCCTCGTACCCCTTCGTTTCATCACACTGGTCCTGCTTGTGCCAGTCCCACTGAACAGCCGTCCACAGGTCCAGTTCCGGTGTGGCGCGCGGGTCAACCGCGCCGATCACCGCGTTGAAAGCAGTCTGAATCCGCCCACGGAAAGAACGGAGGTCCGGGGAGGACGTTTCGTTCCGGCGCAGGTGCTCAAGCAGTGCGGCGCCGTTCATCCAATTGCCCTTGTATGCCCCCGCAATGACGACGGGCAGCGCGGAGTCGGCGCCGTTATGCACGCTCAACGACAGCAGTCCGGTCTCCGACAGGGACGCCTCGGTTTGCCACGGACATGCGTTTATGACCGCGCCCGCAATGCCGCAGGCATCCTTGTCATCGGCCAGAATGAACAGGGGCAGACAGCTTTCACTGTCCAGCGTGACGTTCGTCCCCGGGTACAGCGAACGTTCCTGCAGGCAGAAACGGCTGTCGAAACTGTACAGGCGCGGCACGCTCGCCGCCGTTTCCAGTTCCATCTCGTAAGACCAGCCATCGCGCGGCGCTTCCGAAAAACTCTCCGACGCGCGGAAGACCGTCCCGTCGGCATAGGTGATCACGGGGTCCCAGTGCGTCGTGTCGCAGCCAATGGCAATCCGCCGGTGAACCACAAAACGGATGCGGTCCCCCGCGCGCACATCAAGGGTCAGCTCCGGATCAACGCCCTGCGTGTCGCCCGCCTCGATTTCCTGCTGCCAGACGGTCTCCGCATTGTGGCGGATGCTCACGCGCACGCCGTCCCCGCAGTTCGTGTCGGCCTTGAAAACCCGCCCCGATACGGTGGCTTTCCCGTCACGGGGCACCGTGAATTTGCGGACACTGGACGTGTGCTCGCCCGAATGCTGCCAGTCCTTGCCCACCCGCGTCCAGTCCGGCCCGGTCCAAAAAGTGGACCCATACCATGTGTCCTTGGAATAGGCAAGTTCCTGAAACCGTGCCCCGTCGTGCCCGTCCTGAAACTGAAACGCCCAATCGACAACGTTTACCCGGCGGTTTCCGGTGCTTCCGCTTGTGACGGTTGTTGTAAGCAGGCACATGGCCGGATCATCCAGCCACTGCTGGGTCTGCTTCAGCGCAAAGCCCGATTTCGGGTCCCGGACCGTCACCTCATGCGCGGTTGCCTCGCTGACGTCCAGTCCCTCCGGAAAACCGCCGCAGGACAGCGGTGCCCTGCCCGGCGCCTGCCCCATCCATACGGCGCCGCTCTGGTTTGCCATCTCCCCGAAGAGGGACTGCGCGCCGTCCGCCGCAACGGCAAAAAGACATACGGGAAGGAGCAACAATGGAAGCCACGGGCATCGGCGGTTCTTCACGGCAAACTCCTCTTCAGCTTTTGAACAGGACGATCTTTGAACAGGACGATTATATATGAACCCCGCCAGTGCATCGAATGCGGGGCTATTCGCAACATTCGGACCGACCGACAATTTGAGTGCGGCGGCAACGACGCCGCTTTGGCTCTTCCCGCGCGTCAAACCAGCCAAAGCGGTGTCGCCGCTGCGCTCTGCCACCGCACTCCATACAAGCACGGTCCGTCAACCATGCTTTGGCCGGTTTTTCGAATCGGCACTTTTTCTCTGTATACTGTCCCCATGAAACACACACTTGCCTTCATCCTGTTTGTGTGCGTGATCGGCCTTGTTGCTTCGGGGTGCGCGCACGCCGCGGAACTTTCAACCCCTGCAGCCGAAGTGAAACCGGACCCCAACGCCGGGCTCCTTCAGGCGCTCGACGCGGGAAAAGGGAAACCGCTCTTCCCCGAACTGGCCGCGCGCACACCGGCCGAATGGGCGGCAACGCCCGCGGCGGCCCGAATACTGCCCTGGGCGCGGGAGGCGGCCTCGACAACAACCATCCCCGAGACAACCCACACCCTCTACCGGCGCTTCAAGGTCGCCGGTGAACGACCGCCCTACGAGGGGCCCTATTTCGAAAAACGCGGCCTGCTCGCGCGCGAAGTGACCGCAGCATGGCTGGACCAGTCGGATGCCCGCATCGACCGCATCAACGACCTGCTCTGGAGCATCTGCGAAGAGACCACCTGGGTGGTACCCGCCCACGAAAAGCACGAAATCGATCTCTTCGCCTCCGAAACCGGCTGCGACCTTGCCCAAATGCTGCTCCTGCTCGGTGACCGCCTGCCGGAGGAAATCCGTGACCGTATCCGCGCCGAGATCAAGCGGCGCATCATGGACCCCTACCTGGCACACGGTGCCGACTACTCCTGGGGCTCCGGCCGAAACAACTGGACCGGCGTCTGCGCCGGTTCCGTCGGGCAGACCTTCCTGCTGCTTGAAGAGGACCCGGCCCGCCTGGCACAGGCCCTCAAAACGGTCCTCGACCAACTGGACCGCTTCATCGCCAATGCCTTCACGGAAGACGGCGCCAGTCTGGAAGGCATCGGCTATTGGAATTACGGGCTAAGCCATTACGTCTCCTTCGCCGAAATGCTCCGCGAGCGGACCAACGGCGCCATTGACCTGCTGGCGAAGGAGAAGATAAAAGCCATCGCGCAGTACCCGGGCACCGTGTACCTCGGCAACGGTCTCTATGCCAGTTTCGCCGACGCGCACGAAACTTCGGAGGTCGAGCCTTACCTTGCCGCCCGCATCGCCCAACGCACCGGCGCCACCGACCTGCTCGGACTCGTCGGCAACCCCACCGACTGGCGGCTTAACACGGCGCTGCGCAACCTGACCTGGTGGGACGGAGCCAAGGCGTCGGAACCACCCCTCCAAGATGCGTTCATGCCCAAGTCCGGCATTGCCAAGATCGTGTCCGGTCCCACCGTGCTCGCCATCAAGGCCGGCAACAACGACGAGCCGCACAACCACAATGACATCGGCAGTTTTGTCCTGTGCTGTGACGGCATCGCCTGTCTGTGCGACCCCGGCGCGGGCCTGTACAACGCCGCCTACTTCAGCAGCAAACGCTACGACAATGTCTTCGCCAATTCCTACGGCCACAGTGTGCCCCGCATCGGCGGAAAGCTGCAGAAACCCGGCCCCAATTTCAGCGGCGCCATGGAAAAGACGGGTGACAAGGCGGTAACCATCCGTTTCGAGAAGGCCTACGGCATCCCCGAACTGCGCGAGGCGTCCCGCCGCGCGGCATTGCAGGACGGTGTTCTGACGCTGGAAGACGCTCTTGCTTTCGACGGCGCGGGCCTCGAAGTGGAGGAGGCCTTTGTCACCTGGCAGAAGGTCGGGATCAACGA
>CAZOMH010000365.1:0-5125 GCA_964580415.1 uncultured Nitrospirales bacterium | reverse complement strand
CCCTGTCGGAAACCCGCCTCACTTTACCGCTTGGACAAATGCCCGAAACGTAGGAGCGCGCCCCCCGCACCGAACGGCACAGGGGGCGCTTCCTCAATCACAGACACCGCGCGCAAATGCGTCGGTGTATTCTCAGGCGAGTTTGGGCACTTCAAAACCCTCGGCATAGTCGCGCCCGAGCAACTTGTTGGCCTCTTCGGCATTGTACCCGGTGAAGCTTTCCGCCTTGGGATCGAAGGCGAGGGAACTGCCGACGCGGTAGGAAATGCCGGCCAGATGGGCATGCCCTGACGACAGATGGGCGTCCTTCATGCTGCCGAAAACCGCGGACTTGTCGCCTGTCTTGACTGCCGCCAGGAAATTCTCCCAGTTGCCCCGGCTTTCGACCTTCGGGTACTTGCTATAGTCCACGGGAATGGGCTTGTTTTTTGTGTCGAAGAATCCCTGGTCATCAACATAGTAACCGCCGTCGCCGTAGAACAGGTTGCCGACCTCGACGCCCTTGACGAACTTGCCGTCGATTTCGGTGCCGCCCTCGCTGTTGGTAAAACGGTTGCGCACCTCGAACACCATCATTGTGCCGTCCCCGTAGATGTAGGTGGCGACGTTGGTATTGGGTGTTTCGGCGCCGTCCTTGTAGGTGTAACGGCCGCCGACGCTGTCAACGCGGACCGGGAAGCCCCGGTTCATGCCCCACACGCAAAGGTCGAGCTGGTGGATACCCTGGTTGCCGATTTCACCGTTGCCGTAGTGCCAGAACCAATGCCAGTTGTAGGGGTGGTAAAGCGGATTGAACTTGCGGCGCGAGGCGGGACCCTGCCAAAGTTCCCAATCGAGCTCTGCCGGGGGATCACTGTCCTCCTTGATGCCGAGATCGCCGCGTCCGCCGTTCTTGTAGCACAGGCCCCGGGCCATATAGAGGGGCCCGATAATCTCGCCGCTCTGAAGCAGCGGAATGTCGCGCAGCCAGCGCTCGCTGGAGCGGCTCTGCGTGCCGTGCTGCATGACGACATTGTACTTTTCGGCGGCGGCGATGAGCTGCCGGCCCTCGAAGATGTCATGGGAACCGGGTTTTTCCACATACACGTGTTTGCCCGCCTGGGCGGACCAGACGGCGCCCAGGGTATGCCAGTGGTTCGGGGTGGCAATGGACACCGCGTCGATTTCCTTGTCCGCCAGCGCTTCACGGATGTCCCTGAACAGCTTGGGCGTTTTGCCGCCGCTCTTCTTCTCGACGAGTTTGGCGCGGGCGTCCAGCGCCCCCTGGTCCGGATCGACCAGGGCGACCACCTCGGAGTTGGCACCCCCGGCAAAACCTTCGATATGGGAACCGCTGCGCCCCCCGCAGCCCATCACGCACACGTTAACCTTCTCGTTGGCGCCCCAGACTTTGCCCCGGGTCATCGTACCCGCGGCGAGCACCGCCGCCGAAGCGCTCAAAAAATGCCGTCTCGTGAGTTCCATGCTGCCTGATCTCCTGTATTCGGTTGAATGCGAACCGTTCCTATGGACCGTCCGGGACGGACGCCGGGTTTCATTGTTCTGGAGATTTGACGTGTTACCCGGGATTACCGCGGTTTCACCTCTTCCACCAGCGCCATAAGTCGGCGGCCGTACTCGGTGTAAGACTGATAAAGCCGGTCGGCGTCATTGGTCGAAGCACCGGTATGAATGACGGCGGCCAGGTGCGGCTCGATGGAAAAACCGCCGTCGTAGCCGGTGGCGAGCAGGTCGCCGACAATCCTGCGCACGCAGCCGTCGCCGTCGCCGCAGAAGGTGTAATGATCAACGCCGTCAATCTTCTTGGCGTCCTTGATGTGGACGTAGACGATGTCGTTGCGGACCTTCTGGTAGTACTCCCAGGCATCCTGGCCGTAGGTGACGGGATTGCCCGTGTCAAAAACGACCTTGAGTGCGGGGCTGTTGACCTCGCCCAGCAGCACGTTGGAGTTGTCGGCCGACAGGCCGCCCCACCCGCTGCAGTTTTCGTGGGCCAGAATGACGCCGCCGTCCTCGGCCATGCGGGCCAGCGTCTTCATGCGGCGGATGGCCTCGTCACGCCACTCCCTGTCGCTGAGGGGGTGATCTTTGTCGTTGGGGTAGCTCATGACCCGCATGAATTTCGCGCCAAACCGGTGCATGCGCGGAATGGCGCCGCGCAGGTCGTCGATGTCAATCTGCGGATCACAGGTGATGGGCCGGGCCCAGTTGGCTATGGCACTGGAGAAACAGGACACCGTCATGCCTGCGCCGGCAACCGCGCCATACACATGATCAAACCGGTCGTCCGGCAGCAGGGTAAGGTTGACCGTGTCAACGCAGCGCAGTTCGAGGCGGGTCCAGCCCAGTTCGCGGTGGGCGCGAATCTGGGTTTCAATGGCCTGGCCTGCCTCGTCGGAAATACCGCTAAAGAACATGATACATCTCCCTTGATGACGGGTCCGCGCCTAGCGAACCAGGCCCTTTTCCACTTTGTCGCGCGTGTCGCGCCCGGCAAGCACCTCCACGAGGTGCAGGGCGAAATCCATGGCCGTGCCGGGGCCGCGGGACGTGATGATCCCGCCGTCCTGCTCGACCGCCGCACCGGTATTGATGCTGCCCTCTCCCGCATGATCGACAACGCCCGGATAGGCGGTGTATGCCCTGCCCCTGAGCAGCCCCGCCTTCGCCAGCACCATCGGTGCGGCGCAGATGGCGCAGACGTGTTTCCCGGCGGCGGCCATGTCCTGCAACAGCCCGGCAACACGCGGGTCCGCCGAAAGCGCATTGGCGCCGCCCATGCCGCCGGGCAGCACAACCATGGCGAAATCGCCCATGCCCAGTGCGAGGTCGAGCGTCGTGTCCGGCATGAGCAGCACACCGCGGCTCGCCTCAATCACGCGGTCGTCCAAACCCGCGGCCACCACATCGATCCCGCCGCGCCGCAGCAGGTCGATGATCGTGACCGCCTCCAACTCCTCGCTGCCCTGCGCAAGCAATACCAGTACTTTTGACATGCAATGATTCTCCTGACTGGTCTCCATTCTAACGAAGCGGCGGCCATGCGGCAAGTCGGCGTTTCAGAAGTATTCCCACTTGGCCGGCGGAACGCCGGCGATACGACGCGGGTCCGGGGCTGCAAGGCCCGGGCCACCAAACACCGCGCCTGCCCGGCGCAGGCCGGGCAGGCGCATACATGCCGCATTGGTGTCTTTTCCGAGCGCCTACGAACGGCGCAACGTGGACATAACAGCCAACCCAATTGCGCCCAGCGCCATCAGGAACAAGTCGCCCAGGCCTTTGGGGCCGAAAGCGCTCTTGCCACCCTGGCAACCGGTGCAGCCGGCGGCGTCATCCACACCCAGTTCAGCGGATGTCAATTGGCCGTCGCCATTGGCGTCAAGTGCGTCAAATACGGCCTGGGTCAGGCCCGTCACCGCCCCTGACGCCTCGCCAAAGGACAACACGCCGTCATGGTTGGTGTCCGCCGCGTCGTAAACGTCGGCCAACTGCTGCGCAGTAACCGTCACTGGTTCGCCTTCGCCTTCCCGTGCCGCGGCACCCAGACTCACCACGATGCCGACCATCCTGCCCGGCGAAAGTTCCGAACCGCCCACGGGACGCTGAGATATGACACTGCCCGCGGGCACGGTGTTACTGTGGTCCTGCGTCACAGCACCCACGCTCAGTCCCGCGCCGGTGATGGCCGCCTCGGCCTGCACCTGCGGCTGTCCCACGACATCGGGCACGGTGACCCGTGATGGTCCGTCGCTCACGACAAGGTCTACCGCCGCGTTCGGCAGCACGAATGTTCCCGAAACAGGTTTCTGCGAGATGACCGCGCCGGCCGGTACGGTCGCGCTGTATCGTTGTGTCACGGACCCGACCACCAGACCCGCGCCGGTGAGCGCCGTGGCGGCCGCGCCCTGCGCCTGGCCCGCCACGTTGGGCACGGCAATGCCGCCCCGGCTTACCACCAGGTCAACAGCCGTGTCCGGGAGCAGGGGTGTGCCCGCCGCAACGGACTGGGAAATGACCGTGCCCGAAGGAATGGTCAGACTGTACTGCTGCGTCACCGTGCCCAAGACCAGGCCCGCGTCCGTCAGGGTGGAAACAGCAGCGCCCTGCGCCTGCCCCACAACGCCGGGAACGGCGATGCCACCCCGGCTCACCACCATCTTGACCGTCGTGCCAGCCGTGACCTCCGTACCCGCAGCGGGGTCCTGGGTAATAACGACACCCGCAGGCACCGTAAGGGAGTACGCTTGGCCGACCGCGCCGGCCAGCAGGCCCGCGCCTGTGATGGTGCCCAGGGCCGCCGTCTCCGTCTGGCCCACAACATTCGGCACGGACACCGGCTGAAGTCCCTTGGAGATGACCATATCCACCGGGGTCTGCCGCACAACCAGTGTGCCTGCCAAAGGATTCTGGCGAATAACATGATCTGCTGGAACCGTCAGATCGTATTCCTCGCTCTCATTGCGCACATACAACTGGGCGGTCGCGACCACCTGCCGCGCGGCCGTCCGGACCAGTCCGGACAAATCCGGCACGGTCACGGACGCCTCCAGTTCGTAGGCGCCGATATCGATGCCGAGTCCCTGCGGCCGGGGCACACCCAAGATGTCCGTTGAAGGCGCAAAGGCAGGCGTGCCTTTATCGATGCAGGGTGAGCCCGGCTGCAACCGGAAATTACCGGCTGCGGCGTCCACGAAGAGGGGGTCGGCAGTGGAACAGGCGGCCACCGTGGTTCCCGGGAATTGCGTCGATGTATTGTTCCAGAAGACGCAATTGGTTGCCGTGCCCCAGTATATCCCGCCGCCGGGGCCGTTGGTGACCACGTTGTCGCTGAAAACACAGTTGGTGGCGAGGGTGCGAACCGCCCCGCCGCCCTCGGCACTGCCCACCGTGGGTGTCACGGTGTTCCCGTAGAATGTGCAGTTGGTCGCTGTGCCTTCGTACATGCCTCCGCCGGAGGCGTTGGTGCCCGCCGCGGAGTTTCCGGTGAATATACAGTTGGTCGCCGTGCCGCGGTACATTCCGGCACCGTGTCCGTATGTGCCGCCGCTGGCGGAGTTCCCGGTGAAGATGCAATTGGTCGCCGTACAGTTATACGCCCCGCCGCCATAATTCCAGAGAGTCCCCG
>CAZOMH010000364.1:0-5127 GCA_964580415.1 uncultured Nitrospirales bacterium | reverse complement strand
CACACGAAGAATGTCTGTGCGCCGAAAACTGGACCCGCGTGGAGGGGATACACCCCCCGGCCCTTCGGGCCACCCCCCTCAAGGGGGGACCACAAACATCCCCACGCCTGTGTCCTTTAATAACCACGGCACACTATTCGGATAACGCCAGACCATGATCCTCACCGTTACCCCCAACCCCTGCGTGGACAAGACGGTCTTCATTGACCGCCTTGAGGTCGGCGGACGGCTGCGCAGCCAGAAATGCACCTGCATCCCCGGCGGCAAGGGGTCCAACGTCTCCCGCGCCGTGAAGGCGCTCGGCGGAGACACGGCCGCACTGGTCATCGTGGGCGGACCCACGGGACAGCACGTCGTCGATATGATCACCCAGGACGACGACGTGCGCTGCGTGCCCGTGTGGGTCAAGTCCATGACCCGCACCATAACCACCGTGCTGGAGAAAACCATCCACCGGCAGACAGCGTTCTTTGAACCCGGTCCGACCGTCACCAAAGACGAGGTCCGCGCCACGGTCAATGCCATTGCCGGGGAACTTCCCGGCGCAAAGGTGGTCACGTTCAACGGGTCCATGCCGGACCCGTCGCTCGACGGAATCTACGCCGAGGGCGTGCGACTGGCACGCGCCGCGGGCGTGCTGCCCATCGTCGATTCCTACGGCGAACCCTTCCGCCGCGCGCTGGCGGAGAAGCCCTACATGGTCAAGCCCAACGCCGAAGAGGCGGAGGGATTGGTGGGATATGCGCTTGACAGCGACGCGGCGCGCTGGAAGGCCATCGACTGGTTCCACGCGCAGGGCGTCGAGTTGGCGGTGCTGTCGCTGGGCGCCGAGGGCGCGCTCGTTTCGCGCGGCGGCGAACGCCTCGCGGTGCGTCCGCCCAAGATTGAGGAGATTAACCCGGTCGGCTCCGGCGACTCGCTCGTGGCGGGGTTTGCGGTGGGTTTGGAACGCGGGCTTTCCCTCGAAGACACGGCCCGCCTCGGCATCGCCGCAGGCACCGCCAACGCCATGTCCTGGGACATCGGCCATTTCACCCGGACGGAAGTGGAAGACATCGCCCTGAAGGTCGTCGTCGAGAGGCTTTGAGTAACCAGGTCTTGCCCAACCGCATTCCGCACGGAATGTCCTGAACCACTTTTTCTTCTTTGTGCTCTTTGCGTTCTTTGTGGTTCATGAACAAGATACTTAAACCGCAAAGATCACAAAGAACGCATAGATACGGAACGTTTGCCATGCGGGCGCGGACCCGTTCACGCCTCCTCTTCAGGAATATCCTCCGGAACGGGCCCGCCCTCATCCTCACGCAGTTCAATATACTCCTCGATGGCCGCGTTTATTTTTGCCTCCGCCTCCCCCTTCGTCTCGCCCTGGCCGATGCAGCCCGGCAGGCTGGGGCATTGCACCAGCCAATAACCATCCTCGCCCTGGTGGCAAATAACGTGTCCCATCTCGTTCAGACCCTTGTTCAATTACGGTCGCGGGGTGCAGCACGTTGCGGTCCGGCGCTTGACCATAAACAGCATCCCCCAGGCCGCATTCTCGCAGACCTGGGGGATTTCATGCATCGGTAATTGATACTTATTTGATGTAATCGTTCAACACGTTCTCGAGATATTCCTGCCGGCCGCTGGCGATCTGCGGCTCGCCGTTCTTGATGGTATAGGCCTCGAGTTCCTCGAAGGTGGCCTTCTTCGATTCGATCTGCTTGCCGATACCCTTGTCCCAGCCGCTGTAACGCTGCTTGATGAAGTTGTCGAACACCTTGTCCTGAATCAGCTTGGCCGCGATCCTGAGACCGCGCGCAAAGCAGTCCATGGCGCCGATATGGGCGTGGAACAGATCGACCGTGTCGATGGACTGGCGGCGGATGTGCGCGTCAAAGTTAAGGCCGCCCGTCTTGAATCCGCCGTACCTGGTGATGATGTACATGGTCAGCGCGGTGTCATACAGGTTGGTCGGGAACTGGTCCGTGTCCCAGCCGAGCAGTTCGTCGCCCCGGTTCGCATCGACCGAACCGAGCAGGTCGTTGGCGCCGGCGTATTCCAGTTCGTGCAGCAGCGTGTGGCCGGCGAGCGTGGCGTGGTTGGCCTCGATGTTGAGCTTGAACGACTTGTCGAGCCCGTACTTCTGCAGGAACGCATGGCAGCTTGCGGCGTCAAAGTCATACTGGTGCTTGGTGGGCTCTTTCGGCTTGGGCTCAATGTAGAACTGGCCCTTGAAGCCGATCTTCTTCTTGTAATCGACGGCCATGTTCAGGAAAAGGCCAAGGTGATCCAGTTCGCGGCCCATGTTCGTGTTGAGCAGGGTTTCATAGCCCTCGCGGCCGCCCCAGAACGTGTAGCCCTCGCCGCCGAGATACTTGGTGATCTCGAGCGCCTTCTTGACCTTCGTCGCCGCGAAGGCGAACACATCGGGCGAGGGATTGGTGGCCGCGCCGGACATGAACCGCGGGTTGGAGAACATGTTGCAGGTGCCCCAGAGCAGCTTCACGCCGGTGTCGTTCTGCTTCTTCTTCGCCAGCTTGGCAATGTGGTCCAGCCGCTTGTTCGTCTCGGCCAGCGTTTCCGCCTCGGGCGAGATGTCCGCGTCATGGAAGCACCAGTACTGGACGCCCAGCTTGGTGAAAAACTCGAACGCCGCATCAAGCGTCTGCTCGGCGATTTTCACCGGGCAGTCACCGTCATTGTACGCGCGCTTGTAGACCGGCGCACCGAACATGTCCGCGCCGCCCGACTTGAACGTGTGCCAGTAGCACACGGCAAAACGCAGGTGCTCGGACATCTTCTTTCCGAGCACCTTTTCATTGGGATTGTAGTGTTTGAAGGACAGGGGATTCTTGGAATCGGGTCCTTCGTACTTGACCGGCCCCTTAAGCTCGGGGAAATATACAGCCATCGTCCGTTTCTCCTCTACGCATGCGCGGTGCTTCGACCACGGGCACCGGCGACAGACCGGCCCCCGGAACAAACATCACAGAACCGCCACGATACCGCCCGACCCCGCCCCGATGCAACTTGACCGCAAGGGGACTGGCTCCGGTTTCCGCCCACATACCGTCTCTGCAACACATGTCACACGCGAATAGGCGCACCGCACTTTGCCTCGGCTGCCCCACCAGACCCAAACCCCCAGACCCCAGACCCAATACGCGTCTGTACAGCGCCCCCAGAAATGAATATACTGGAGCGGTGCCGATGTTAACCTGCAACGGCGCGGAGAACCGCGAAACCAGAGGGATGCTGCCATGAAAGAGAAACCGCTTGCGGAATCGGGTTGTGTGGTGGTCTGCTGCGGAAAATCCTGCAAAAAGGCCGGCGCCGGCAAACTGCGCAAGGCCCTGGAATCCGCCGCCAAGGACGCCAACGCCAAGGTGATGGTGGTGAAGACGGGCTGTCTCGGCCGTTGCGGAAAGGCCCCCGTGGTCACCGCATGGCCGGAAGGCGTCTGCTTCATGGAAGCCACCCCGGACGATGCGGCCGAAATCCTGACCGCAGCCGGCGTCGCGGTCAAGAAGAAAGAAAAGGCCAAGAAGGAAAAGAAAGAGAAGAAGGGGAAGGTCGTGAAGGACGAGACCGTGGTCAAGGCCAAGAAAGGGGTCAAGGGCAAGGTCGCCAAAGAGCCGAAGGCAAAGAAGGCACCAAAGGCAAAGAAGCCGCTGAAGATAAAGGACGAGACCCCGGAGAAAATCGTGCCGCCCAAGACCGCACCCATGACCCCGGAAGCGCACGGCTACGCGGAGTAGAGGCTTTCGGTTGTTGCGCAAATACGATGGGCTCTTGGGTGGTCCGGCTCTTCCAGCGCCGGACCAAACCGGGGCGAGAATCCTTGGGGCCGCTGAAGGCGTTTACCGGGTGTATAGTCGCGGGGCGTCTTCGGGATTAGGCCGATGAAAAGGGGGCAACCATGCCCCCCGAGGAGTCCGGCGTCGGAGAAGCCGGACTACCAAAAACGTTCTTGCCACTTCGTCACGCCTTTGGCTACGCGCCTTCTTGTCAGGTTCAATCATGTGGCGCAGGCGTGTCTTGTCATCCTCAAGCAGCATATTGCGTCTGGGCAGTTCGAATAACCTGCTCCCTGAAATACTGGCTCAAGTCTTTGGGCGTGCGCATGTCCGCCTCGCGCCCCAGGATAGCGGACAACTCCCGTTCCATCGCGCTCAGAGCGATAAGCCCCGGGACATGGCCCGGCGCAAACTCCACCAGTACGTCCACATCGCTCTCCGGTCCAAAACGTTCAGTAAGGACAGAACCGAACAGGCTCAACTTGGTGATGTGGTGCTTGTGGCAGAAGCCTGCAATCTTCTCTTTGTCTATGTGAATCTTTGGTTCCATGGCTCACTACGCCCAGTTTATTGTCTGTGAGAAGTATAGCATACGCCCCGTCCCATTTTTTGTGCGCGCCGTTGCCGTGCATGAAGCCTTGCCTTGCCTGAGCCGGAACTTGGCCCGGGCATCCCTGCCGGCTGTGTTGCGCCACCAACCCGACAGCCGGGGGCGGCTTTCCTACATGTACGGAGCCTACAGGCTTTTCTTCGGTCCCCGCGGCTTGGGTTTCTTCTTCGGTTTGGGCTCGGGCGGGGCGACTTTCTCCTCGACCATCTCGCGGCTGGCGCGAATCTGTTTCACCAGGAGCGCCTCGGGGATTTCCCCCAGGAACCGGCTCGTCCTGCACATCTTTTCGCGGCCGTGGCGCACGCGGGAAAGCGCCTCGAACAGGGTGACGTGTTTCTTGCCGCGCGTAAGCGCCACGTAGAACAACCGGCGCTCCTCGTCCAGGCTGCCCTCGATCATGGCGCGCTCGTGCGGCAGATTGCCGTCCTCCAAGCCCACGATAAACACGAAGGGAAATTCCAGCCCCTTGGCGCTGTGAATGGTCATGAGGGACACCGAATCACGCCGCACTTCCCTTGAATTGAACGACGCATCGCCGTTCAAATGGCTCACATCCAGGAAATTGGCCAGCGTGGGATACTCGGCGTCCTCCTCGTAGCGCTGGATGGCCTGGCAGACGGTCTCCACGCACTGCGCGCGCGACTCGTACTGCTCCGCCGTGCGGCTGGTTCGCTGCAGTTCGCCCAGATAGTCGATGTCGGACACCAGCCCGCGCACGATGTCGGACAGGCTGCC
>CAZOMH010000363.1:0-5132 GCA_964580415.1 uncultured Nitrospirales bacterium | reverse complement strand
GAGGCCCATGCCACCGAAAATGCGGAGGCGTTGCCGCCGCAGTCCAAATCGGTGTACCCTGCTGATCCTTCTTCGTGGCCTTCGTGGCTTCGTGGTTCAACAACAAACAAGGAGGCATGCAATGCCAAGACACACACTTGTGATGCTGGCGCTGACCCTGGGGCTGTCGCTCTGCTGCGGCGCCGCTGAAACGGCCGGGTCGGCCGTCGTACCCGCGACGAACAGCCTGACCTATCCCGACGGCCGTCCGAGCGCGGCATTCCGCCTCAATGCGGTGGATGAGGGCGTGGTGCTCAAGCACGGTGACGGGCCGGGACAGTGCGACTACCTCGGCGCGCGCGACATCTGGGTCTTTGAGTCCGACGGCACCTATTACATGCATTACGACGGCGCCGGGCCGAAGGGCTGGCTGGCTTGCCTGGCAACCAGCAAGGACCTGAAACACTGGGAGAAGAAAGGGCCGGTGCTCGATTTCGGCAAGCCCGCGGACGAGGATTCCGCGTCGGCCTCCTATGGCGTGACGTTTTATGACGGCAAGACCTGGCACATGTTCTATCTCGGCACGCCGCACACGTCGCCCGCGCCGGACCTGATCCCCTCGTTCCCCTACCTGACCATGAAAGCCAGGGGCGAATCGCCCGCCGGACCGTGGACCAAGCAGCCCGAAGTGGTGCCGTTCCGTTGCACGCCCAAAACCTATTACGACGTGACCGCCAGTCCCGGAATGATCATCCGACAGGGCGACGAGTACATGATGTTCTTCAGCGCCGCCTCCGAGGACAAGAAGGGCACGCACCGCACCATCAGCATCGCGCGCACGAAGGACCTGAACGGCCCGTGGCAGATCGCCGCGCGACCCATCGTGTCCCCGGCGGAGCAGATCGAAAACACCTCCCTCTATTTCGAGCCCGCCAACAAGACCTGGTTCCTCTTCACCAACCACATCGGCCTGGACGGCGGCGAGTACACCGATTCCGTGTGGGTCTACTGGACCCAGGACCTCAACACCTGGGACGCGAAGAACAAGGCCGTGGTACTGGACGGAAGCAACTGCACCTGGAGCCGCAAGTGCATCGGCCTGCCCTCGGTGGTCAAGTGCGGCGAGCGCCTGGCCATCGTGTACGACGCGCCCGGCGGCGACAGCACGAGCCATATGAAGCGCGATGTCGGCGTGGCCTGGCTGGCACTGCCGTTGCAGCCGGCGCAGGCCAGCCAGGACAAATAGTCCCCCGTATGCTACGATAGATTGCCGTCGCAACGGCGCGAAAGGAAAGAGTATGAACAACCGTTTGGAGTGCCCGATTCCCGGCAAAGCCGCCGTCACAGTTTTGGCGCTTGTTTTATTCTGCGTATACGCGGTCTACGCACAGACGCCACCGGCCGGAGATGCCGCCCCGGCGCCCGCCCGCTTTGTGCAGGACCGTTTTGCCGTCGGCTTCTGGGTCGATCCGCCGCTGGATGAACAGGCCGACGCAAGTTACCGCGGCATAGCCGACGCCAACTTCACCATGATCATCGGCTCCTCAGCGGGAGGCGACCGAAAGGCGCTGGAAACACAACTGGCCCTCTGCGAGAAATATGACCTCAGGGCGGTCTTGTTCGTGTCCGGAACGGCGTCGGAAAACCTGCCGGCAAGTCCTGCCTGCTGGGGCTATGCGCTGCGCGATGAACCGTCCGCCGCCGACTTCCCCGCGCTGCGCGCGCAGGTCGATCTGGTGCGTCAGGCCCGTCCGGGCATGCTGGCGTACATCAACATCTTTCCCAACTACGCCACGGCAGCACAACTGGGCGCGCCCACCTACGACGACTATGTGGACCGTTTTCTGAAAGAGGTCGGCGTCGATGTGCTCAGCATGGACCACTATCCCGTGTTCAAGCCGAACCAAGACGGACGCGACAACTACTGCACCAATCTCGGCGTTATGCGCAAGTACTCCCGGCAGGCGGGTGTCCCCTTCTGGAACTTCTTCAACACCATGCCCTACGGTGCCCAGACCGATCCGACCGAGGACCAGTTGCGCTGGCAGATTTACGCCTCGCTCAGCTACGGCGCGAAAGGCGTGCTGTACTTCTGCTATTACACGCCGGTCAGTTACGAGTTCCCCAAAGGCGGCGCGATCATTGCCCGCGACGGCCGGCGGACGCGCCACTGGGAGCAGGCCCGCCAGATCAACGCGGGCATCAAGAATCTCGGACCAACCCTGATGAAGCTCACCAGCACCGACGTGCGGCGCGTCACCCCCGAATGCACGCCCGCCGAGGCGCTGAAAGACACGCCCATCCGCGACATCACGCGCGATGCCGTGGACCCGCCCAACGACTACCTGGTGGGCGTGTTCCGCCATGAGGACGGACGCCGCGCCGTGATGCTGACCAACTACCGATTTTGATGTTTCCATCGACCAGGTCAAAGAGGTGGACAAGACCAGCGGAAACGAAATCACGGTGCGCGACGACAGTCCCGAAATGCCGGGCACCCAGATCTCGCTGGACGCCGGCGAAGGGCGCCTGTTCCTGTTGCCTGCCCGTTAGGGCGCGTCTTCGCGCGGTCCCGCGCCCGGATGCCCTGCTCCGTTTTCAGTCCATGGTCCAGATATCCCGCGCATATTCGCGGACAGCGCGGTCGCTGGAGAAGTACCCCATGCGGGCCGTGTTGAGCAGTGACATCCGCGTCCAGCCTTTCTGGTCCGCCCAGGCAGTCTCCGCGGCGGCCCGGGCGCGCAGATAATCGTCGAAATCGGCCAGGTGCAGATACTGGTCGCCCTGATCGACCAGCAGTTCCCAAACCCAGCGGGTGGAAGAGGGGTCGCCGGGCGAGAAACGGCCGTAGGCGAATGCGGTGAGCACGCGCGCCGCCGCGGGGGACGCTGCCAGCACCTCGCGGCAGTTATACCCGCCGCACAATTGCATTTCGGCAATGTCTTCCGTGGTCAGGCCGAAGGAAAAGAAGTTTTCCCCGCCCGCGCAGTCCCGTATCTGGATATTGGCCCCGTCGATTGTGCCCAGCGTCATCGCGCCGTTCAGCGCGAGCTTCATGTTGCTCGTGCCCGAGGCCTCCGTGCCGGCCATGGAAATCTGTTCGCTCAGGTCGGCGGCGGGGATGATCTTCTCGGCGAGGCTCACCCGGTAGTCGGGCAGAAACACGACACGAAGCCATTCGGCCGCCCGCGGATCGCTGTTAATGGTGCGCGCCACCTGGTTGATAAGGTGGATCGTGCGCCGCGCGACAAGATATCCCGGCGCGGCCTTTCCCGCAAAGAGGTGAACCCGCGGCACGGCGGGCGTCTCCCCGCCGTCCACAATGCGCAGGTAGTCATGCACCACCGCCATAAGGTGCAGCAGCTGCCGCTTGTACTCGTGGATGCGCTTCACCTGGAAGTCAAACAGCGCGTCGGGATTGACGTCGAGCCCGATTGTTTTGCGGATGATCTTCGCCAGCGCTTCCTTGTTCTTCCGCTTCACCGCGCGAATCTTTTCCAGGAAGACGCCGTCCTCCGAAAACTTCTCCAGTTCCCTGAGGCCTTCCGTCTCCACGGGCCATTTGTCGCCGATGGCCTCGGTGATGACCCGGCTGAGTCCGGGATTTGCCGAGAGCAGCCACCGGCGCGGTGTGACGCCGTTGGTGACATTGCCGAAACGTTCCGGCCAAAGCGCAAAGAAATCCGGAACAAGCCGGGTGGTGATTAGTCCGGAATGGAGCGGGGCGACTCCGTTGGTTGAATGGCTGCCCACAATGGCCAGATGGGCCATGCGCACATGCTTGCGGCCGCTCTCGCCAATGATGGACAACCCCGCCGCGCGGCGGTTGTCGCCGGGCCAGTGCAGGCTTACGGTCTCAAGAAAGCGCCGGTTGATTTCGTAGATAATCTGAAGGTGCCTGGGCAGCACCTTCTCCAGCAGGTTCACCGGCCACGTTTCCAGCGCCTCGGGCATGAGCGTGTGGTTGGTGTAGGCCAGTGTCCGGGTCGTAATGTCCCATGCCGTCTCCCAGGGAATCCCCTGCTCGTCCACGAGCACGCGCATCAACTCGGCCACGGCCAGCGAGGGATGGGTGTCGTTCATCTGGAGCGCGGCGTACTTTGGAAGTTCGGTGAAGTCCTTTTGCAGAAGGGAAAAGCGCCGCACAATGTCGCGCAGGGCGCAGGCGACCAGGAAATACTCCTGGACAAGCCGCAGTTCCCGCCCCGACTCGAACATGTCCGTGGGGTAGAGCACCTTTGATACGGTTTCCGAGGCTATCTTCTGCTCTACAGCACGATGGAAATCACCCTCATTGAAGATGCGCATGTCGAATTCGTGCGAAGCCTTCGCCGAAAACAGCCTGAGTTTGAGGACGGTGTTTCCGCCGAATCCCACCACCGGCATGTCATGCGGCAGGCCCTTTATCAGCATCCAGTCCATCCACATGGGGTTGTAGTTGCCCTGCCGGTCTGTGCCGTCCTCCACGCGCCCGTAGAGGGGCACGAAAAGCGCCTCGTCGGGGTGGGCAATTTCCCAGGGCGTTCCCGCCTCCATCCACTGGTCCGGCAGTTCGCGCTGTTCGCCGTCCGTGATGCGCTGGCGAAACAGGCCGTACTCATAGTTGATGCCGTACCCGGTTCCGGCAAGGTCAAGCGTGGCCATCGAGTCCAGATAGCAGGCCGCCAGCCGGCCGAGTCCGCCGTTGCCAAGCGCCGCGTCGGGTTCAATCTCCTCCAGATCACCCAGTGCCATTCCGGTGCGGGCCAGCAGTTCCGCGCACTCCCGTTCCAGTCCCAGGTTGATAATGTTGTTGCGCAGCGAGCGTCCCATGAGGAATTCCATGGAAAGATAGCTGACATGTTTCCCGGCGCGCGCCGCGTGCCGTGTTTCCGTGTCCAGCATGCGGTCGGTCACCCGGTCGCGAACGGCCAGCGAGAGCGCCAGCAGCGCCTGTTCCGGGGACAACTGCGTGCCGGACAACGCGAGACTGTGACGGGCATGGCGGAACATTGCCGCCTCCAGCGAATCGACGGAGGCGCATGCATCTTGGGCCGGAGTCTTGTTATCGCTCATCTTGGTCCCTTTCGGTGGTTGCTTCGAACGGCTGCCCGCGTGTCAGCGTGATTAGCACAACCTCGCCGGGACAGCGAAACCGCACGGGCACCAGCGAG
>CAZOMH010000362.1:0-5137 GCA_964580415.1 uncultured Nitrospirales bacterium | reverse complement strand
CCGCGTCGAAACTGAAGTGGCGGGCGTTGTTGTTGGCGAAGTACCAGGTGTCGCTCCGGTTGCTGACAATGAAAAGCTGCATGAAGCACATCAATGTGCGGTTGTAGCCGTTGCCAGGGTCGTTCTTGTATTCGACGATCTGCTGCATGGCCCGGCGCGGCGTGATTCCAAGGCTTTTCAATTCGATCTGAACCACCGGCACGCCGTTGATCAGCAGAATCACGTCATAGCGGTGGTGGCTGTTGTCGGTATTGATGCGGAGCTGATTAACCACCTCGAAGCAGTTCTTGCACCAGTCCCTGATATTGACGAGTGTGTAGTTGAGCGGCGTGCCGTCGTCGCGCGTGAAGCTGTTGCGCTCGCGGAGCATGCGGGCGGCGGCGTAAACGTCGGAGGTAATGATCTCGTCCAGCAGGCGCGTAAACTCGCCGTCAGTCAGCCCGACGCGATTGAGCGCCTCGAACTTCTCGCGGAAATTCTTCTCCAGCCCGGCGCGGTCTCGGATGTCGGGCCGACAGGTGTACTTCAGGCCCTCCAACTTGCTGATCAGCGCCTGCTCGATTTCGTGTTCCGTCATTGGTTGCTCTCTTGGTCAAAAGGGCTCGCTCTGTTCGGCAGCGCACGCCTTGGTCATGCGCCAGACAAACCCGCCCTGGCTTGCTTTGACAGGCCATATGCTACACTTCAGCCGGCACCTTAGAGCCAAGCCAATCACAATAATGACCGCATGAAGAGCATGCCTTACAGACTCCAGTAAAATCCAATGAATTGTCCGGCTGCATTCCCATCCGTCTCTGATCTCGTGCCTGTACTCCATATCCTGCTTGCAGGTTAGGCTTCCGCCGTGCTACAGCCATTCCACGTTTACCCGCAGGTTCCAGCGCTTTACTATCCTGCCGACGCGGGGGGCGCCGGGGTCGAGATAGGTCAGGCCGGCGGTCTGCGTGACGCGGCACAGCTCGACCGTAGCCGGAGACTCGATACCCAGCCGTTCCAACAAATATCCCAGCCGTTTGAACGTGCTTCCATTGGGTCTCCGCACGGCATAGTCCAGCAGCAGTTCGTCGTTCCGGTGGTCCCCTGCAAAGTACCGCTCAAGGACCTGCCCAACGTGATGAATGCCGCCGCCGAAGCGCGGCGCATCCAAGATGTCTATGACGGTCTTCGTCGGGTCCGAGACGGGCACCTGCACACGGCCCCGCTGGACGAGCCGAGTCCCGAACAGACCCAACCGGGAGCGGTGCCGGAGGTGGATGGGTGTTCCTTGAATCGCGATCGGACTCTTGCGGACGGACCGGGCCGTCACCACCGCCACTCCGTTAAACACCTGGTCGTTCAGCCGTACCGCAGGCGTCTCGCCTGCCACGCCGCCCCCCGCTATCCCGTGGGTGTCCTGGTTAGTCAGACCCCAATGCGCGCAGGCGGACCAGCCCCCGATATAGCACGGCGCGAAGGCGCGGACCGCAACAGCCCACGGGTCCACGCACTCGGAGGCACAGTCACCCGCCCCAAGCGGCACCGGGGAATAGAGTCCGGGCCGAACGCGGACTAGCCAGCCATTGGCCGCAAGGTGGGCGGCGAGCCGTCGCGTTCGGGCCGGGTCCAAGTCGAGAACCCGGGCCGCTTCGGTTAGGCCAAAGGGATTGGGAAGCTCCCGGTGCAGCCGTTCAAGTCGCTCCCGGGTCCCGGCCTCCAGTCCCCTGTGCGGCGGACGGTCTAGTATATTTCTATGCATCAATCTTCATCCTATATGAACTTATTGCAAACTAAGTATACCAAAACTCCGCCGCCAAAGCCACTGAGACCGCTCCTTTTGCCAAGGCACACCATCACCACGGCCTCCCCCCTTGGGAGACCTGAGGCGCTGCAACCTGGCCTGGAACGCGCCCCGGCAGTTTGTGCGGGTTACGTGCATCCCCTGCTATACTGACATGTCCCAAGGCCGGGCGTTGCGCCCGTAAACGGAGGTTTCCCCATGTCCGCCACAATGGCCCTTGCGCTGATTATTGGTCTTGTTCCCAACCTCGCGGCCGACCCCGCACCGGCATTTCAGTCCGCCAAGCCCGGCTGGCTGCAGGGCCGCGAAACGGAGATGAACCTCTTCGTCGGGCTGCGCACCGGATTCGACCGGCCCGCCTCCGGCAAGGCCACCCTTCGCATCACCGCATCCACTTTGTACCGCTGCTTCCTCAACGGCGAATTCGTGGGGCACGGTCCCGCGCGCGGTCCGCACGGGTACTACCGCGTCGATGAGTGGGACCTCGGCGACCGGCTGCGGGACGGACAGAATGTGGTCGCGCTGGAGGTGGCGGGCTACAACGTCAACTCCTTCTACCTGCTTGACCAGCCCGCCTTTGTCCAGGCCGAAGTGGCCGGCGACGGCAAGGTGCTTGCCTCGACTCTCGGCGACGGCGCGCGTTTTGAGGCCCGCGTCATCAACGAACGTGTGCAGAGAGTGCAGCGCTACAGCTTCCAGCGTCCGTTCATTGAAGTCTACACGCTGGCGCCCGGCTGGAGCGCATGGCGTTCGGATATGAAGACAAAGATCGATTCGGTGCCGCTTGCGGCCGTGGAGGCAAAGAACCTGCTGACCCGCCGCGTGCCGATGCCCGCGTTTCCCGTGCTGACGGCCAAGACACTGGCTGCCACGGGAACCATGGTTCCCGATGAGCCCAAACAGGAGTGGAAAGACCGGTCGCTGGCGGATATCGGCGAGAAACTCAAGGGCTATCCCGAAAGAGACCTGCAACTTGTGGTGTCCCGCGACCTGCAGTGCCTGAAGACAGGCAAACTCGACAAGTCGGAAATCAAGCTGTCGTCCTCCGACCCAATCGTGCTGAAGGCCGGTGAATTTGGCACGGTTGATTTTGGCGCGAACCGCACGGGGTTCCTGCGCTTCAGCGTGCGGTGCATTGCGCCAATCCGGCTCTATGCCACCTTCGACGAAACGTTCACCAATGACGATGTGGACTGGAAGCGGCTTGGCTGCGTCAACGCGCTCACCTTCGATCTTGAACCGGGTGAATACACGCTGGAAGGCTTCGAGCCAAACACCATGCGCGCCGTCAAGTTCATCGCCCAGAGGGGGGGCTGCGAAATCCGCGGCATTTCCCTGCGCCAGTACGAGAATCCCGACACGGCGCGCGCGACCTTTGAAGCATCCGACCCGCGGCTCAACGAACTGTTTGAAGCGGCGCGCAGCACCTTCGCGCAAAATGCGGCCGATGTGTTCATGGACTGCCCGCACCGTGAACGGGCCGGCTGGCTGTGCGACTCTTTCTTCACGGCGCGCAGCGCCATGCGCCTTTCCGGCGACACGCGCGTCGAAAAGAACCTCTTCGAAAACTTCCTGCTGCCCAGGAGTTTCGCCCATCTGCCCCAGGGCATGCTGCCCATGTGCTACCCGTCCGACCACTACGACGGCGTGTACATCCCCAACTGGGCCATGTGGTTTGTCATGGAACTGGGCGAGTACAGCGACCGCAGCGGCGATCAGGAAATGGTTGACGCGCTCAAACCGAAGGTGACGGCGCTGCTCGACTTCTTCAAGAAATACGAGAACAGCGACGGCCTGCTCGAAAAGCTCCCGAGCTGGGTCTTCGTCGAATGGTCCAAGGCCAACGACCTGGTGCAGGACGTGAACTATCCCAGCAACATGCTCTACGCCGGGGTGCTGGACACGGCCGGACGGCTCTACGGCATGGATGACCTGCGCGAAAAGGCCATGCAGGTGCGCGCCACCATCCGGGAGCAGGCGCTCAAGACAGCCCCCTTCTTCTGCGACAATGCCGTGCGCAAGGACGGAAAACTCGAACTGAGCGGCAAGACCACCGAAGTGTGCCAGTACTATGCCTTCTATTTCGACGCGGCCACCAGGGAATCCGATCCCGAACTGTGGCGCATCCTGGCCGACGAGTTCGGCCCGGACCGCGTCAAAAAGGGCGTTTATCCCGACGTTTACCCGGCAAACTCTTTTATCGGCAACATGCTCCGCATGGAACTGCTTTCCAATGACCGGCGCAGCGCGCAGATTATGGACGAGTCCATCGGTTATCTGAAGTACATGGCCGACCGCACCGGAACGCTGTGGGAGAACGAGAAGGACAACGCCAGCCTGAATCATGGCTTCGCCTCCCATGAGGCCGTGACACTCCAGCGGGATGTGCTTGGACTGCGCGGCGTGGACCCGGTCAAGAAATCCGTGGAACTCTACTTCGCCGATGTGCCCCTGCAATGGTGCAAGGGCACCGTTCCTGCCGGGGCCGACACCATATCGCTGGACTGGAAACGTGATGGCACAACCATCATTTACCGTCTGGACATGCCCAAAGACTGGACGGTGTCTGTCGATGTTGCCAAGGGGTTGGTCGCCGCCAGCGCACAATAATATGAATATCCAATAAACCTGGCCGCAAGTACCGACGTCTACCTCCCGATTGGGTAATTTTCGCCCAATCGGGAGTATTATTTGCGTGGGGATTGTATTTTGACAAAGAGGAGAACGGCTCTCAATCCTTCCAAATGGGGGGTTGGCAACGGCACAACTTTGTCGTATAATAAGGCGACGGCAGATGGAGCACCTACCCGGACAATGTTTTACTGCGGGTAAAAGGCAGAATAACAAATGTGCGGGTACAGGTGTATTTTTACGTGACAAGCAGGCAGGCAGCATATTCGACCCAAGGGAAACAAGACTATGACACGTATCAAACAAACGTCCGGAATGCAGACCGGAAAGAATCTCTTCGGATTGCGCGGGAGCGGCCTGTTCAAGGCCGCTCTTGTGTTGTCGGCCCTGTGGCTGGCAACCGGACCGGCCATGGCAAGCCTGTCCGACATCTACGAAAGTGACGGAACGCTGAGCAATCTTGTCGTAAAGACCGGCGAAACGGTCCAAATCGACACCAGTGCCACGCCGCCGACCCTTTTGGTGGATGCATCCCCCATCGGTTACCTGTACCGCGGACGGGTCGTGGACGGGGTGGCCGTGTTTGACTTCGCCGATGTCACCATTGCGGACGGTGTGGCCACCACGGTGGCCGGCACCCGGCCTCTGGCCATCTCCGCGTCCGGAGACATGGTGGTCGGTTCCAGCTTCGACGTGTCTGTCGGCAAGGCCGGCGGCGGTGTCGGCGGC
>CAZOMH010000361.1:0-5141 GCA_964580415.1 uncultured Nitrospirales bacterium | reverse complement strand
TACCGCAGGCGTCTCGCCTGCCTTGCGTTCTGGTACCGCAGGCGTCTCGCCTGCCATGTGTTCTGGTACCGCAAGCGTCTCGCCTGCCTTGTGTTCTGGTACCGCAGGCGTCTCGCCTGCCTTGTGTTCTGGTACCGCAGGCGTCTCGCCTGCCTTGCGTTCTGGTACCGCAGGCGTCTCGCCTGCCTTGTGGGTTTGTCCACGGCGCGACGGCAAGGAAGAACAAGGCAGGCGAGACGCCTGCGGTACGAAAGTCGGATCGATTCTTCAAGGTTAACCTTATGTTGGTGCCATTCGGGACGGACCCGTCTTCGCGCCTGCCCGCGGCAGACGCTTCGCTTGGATCTGTCCCTGTTTTCTTGGGCTCATACACCAGGATTGCCTTCATGGGCCCGGCCAGGATCAAAATGCGATCCTTCTTGTCCACCGCGATGTCTTTCACGGGGGATGTGCTGTCGTTCTCGTCGCTCGCCGCGTGCAAATCATCCGGCGTGGCCACCACGCCGATCAGCGTGTTGTCCGGCGCGTAGACCTTCACGCGGTTAATCCCTTTTTCGGCGGTCACCACCGACCCGTCACTGCGAAACGCGATGTGCGTCGGGTTGCAGCAGCCGCAGAAGCTTGCCAGGTCCATGCCCGGCTTGTACCAGGAACTGACCAGTTCGCCCGTGGGGCGGTGGTTCTCCAGACCGTGACGGCCCGGATTGACAATCCACAGCGCGCCGGACGGATCGAAGGCCGCGTCAAAATAAGGGCTTGGGATGACGAACCCCTCAAACCCGCGTTTCGGGTCGCGCTGGCCCATCTCATTCAACACGTTGCCACTGTAATCATAGCGCAACACAACCCGGTTGCCCGCATCGGCGACAAAGACGTTGTTCGCGTCGGCGGCAATGGAAGTTATATAGCCGCGCCCGCCAAGGTCTTTCCACTCCGCCAGCGGCTTGCCCGCGGCATCCAGCACCCGCACATGGCTGCCCAGCCCCAGCAGGATTTTTCCCTCCGGGGCCACGGCCATGGCATCCGGCGTGCCCTGTACCGCATAACGGGCCGTCTCATGGCCCCCGGCGTCCAGGGCGATCACGGCATCCCTGCCCGCGGCAAACACCGTGCCATTGTCGGCAACGGCCAGCGCGGAGGGTTCCTCCAGATTCAGGGGATACCTGGCGGTCTGGCGGAACGCCACATCCTTGTCATCGACCTTGGTGAAGGGCTTGAGGTCGAGCTTGTAGGACGGCCCCGGCTCGTTGCGCTGTTCGGTGGCGGCGATGACGACGACAAGCACCACCACGGCCACGGTCAGCACGGCCCACAGCCATGCCGGCAGCCGTCCGGAGAGTCCTTTTGTCGGTTCCTGTTGCATGCGCCTATTTTCCCGCCGCCAGCGACACGCAGACCATCTGCGTGGAATCGCGGAGCAGCAGCCGGTCGCCCGCGATGGCCATGGGCCCCCAGGAATCCTGCCCGTGCAGGACCTGGGCCGTGGCCAGCGGCGAAAAGCCGCCGCGGCTGAGCTTGAGCATGGTCAGCGCGCCCTCGTCGTTCAGCACGTAGAACTTGCCGTCCGCAAGGAGATACGGTCCCAGGCCGAAACGGTTGGACTGGCCGCTGGACCACACGAGATCGCCGTTGAAGTTGTAGCACACAAACTGCGAGCGCAGCGCGCCCGAGTCCTTGGGCATAATCCCGTAAAGCAGTCCGTCAAAGACGATGGGTGTCTGCTGCTCCGACGTGATGCCGTCCTTCGGCCCGCGCTTGTAGAGCGTTTCCGCCGTAAACGCGCCGTTCTCGCCATGCACCTGGATCATGACGCTGCCCTCGCCGTACCCGGCGCAGAGCAGGATTTTTCCGTCGTTGAGCAGCACGGGCGACGGGGCCACCACCTTGGCATTCCAGGGGACATCCCACAGGAGCGCGCCCGCATCGGCGGCCTCGGCCGACACGCCCGCCACGCCGCCCACGGCGCAGTAGACGTACATCTTTTTGCCCGCAATGGTCATGGGCATGATGGACCCATGCGACATGTTCCAGTTGCGCTTGTTCGGCGTCTTCCAAAGGGGCGCGCCTGTTTCGGCATCGACGGCCATCAGGAGCGCGTCGGGCCCGCAGGGGGCAAGGATGACTTTTCCGTCGTCGATCAGCGGGCACTGGCCGGTGTACCAGAGGGGTTCCTTGGTGCCGAAGTCGCGCTGCAAATCGAGTCCCCAGCGGAACGCGCCGGACACGGGGTCGAGGCAGACCACGTGGCACCGGGGGCCGACAGTGACCAGGTACTTGTCGGTCACGGCCGGGACCGTGCGCGACATGCCGTGGTTCCGCTTCACCGTGATGGAATAGGAATGCCGCCAGATTTCCCTGCCGTCGGCCAGGGAGAAACACCGGATGGCGTCCGACTTGGCCTCCTCGTCGTAATCGATCAGATAGACCCGGCCCGCCAGAACGGCGGGTCCGGCATGGCCCTCGCCCAAATCCACTTTCCACAGCACGGGCGGTCCGTTTTCCGGCCATGCGTCCGCAAGGGGTGGCCCGTCCTTGCGGACGTTGTCGCAGTCGGCGCCGCGAAAGCGGGTCCATGCGCCGGGCAGGCCGGCTGCGGTGCCGTCGAACTGCTCGAAGCGGCCCTTGAGATCGGTCTTCTTGACCTTGCCCTTCTCGCCCGCCGGCGTGCCGTCCGCGCCGGGCAGACGCGCCTGCATCCCCGGTTCCGCGTCGTGGACAAACCACATCCACAAGGCGGCACCGGCAAGAACGGCAGCGACCGCAAACGCGGCCACCGCCGGAAGAATGTTCGTGATTTTGGGATGCATCGGGTTTTAGGGTCTGGGGTCTGGGGTCTTATATCTCAAATTTGAGACTTGATATTCAGGACGCCCGTCAGGGGGTCTTGGCATCAAGGCATTTCATCTCCGACTGGCTGCGCACGAGCAGTTTGCCCTGCGACAGCGCCATGGGCGACCAGATTTCCTTGCCGCCGAGCAGCTTCACTTCGGCGATCTTCTTGAACGCTTCCGGCGAGGGATCGAGCAGGTAGAGCACGCCCTTCTTGCCGTCAAGATTGTAGATCAACCCGTCGGCCAGCAGAAGGGGGCCGCGCTCGAAGGTTGTGGTGAACCAGGAGTCCTTGGTCTTCCACTTGATCTGCCCGTCGAGCGACAGGCACATCATGCCGTCTTCGCGCTCATTCGAGTTGCTGTTGAGGTACAGAAAGTCCTTGTGGAAAAGCGGCTGCTGAATCTGGCTCCCGCATTCGGACGTCTTGAATTTTTCCTTGACCGTGAACTTGCCGTCCTGCTGCTTGATCTGGATCATGCAGGACCCCGCGCCATAGCCGCCCGTGATGAAGAGCCGGTCGTCGGGCAGCGTCGTGGCGTAGGGGATGGGGATGGGGCACTGGAAGCCGTCGTAGGTCCACAGCGTCGCGCCCGTGTCCGGGTTTAGTCCCGCCACACTGCCGGGACTGCCGCCGCCCTTCTTGCACGCGGCGACCATGACCACCTGGTCCGCACCGGCCAGTTTGGTGACCACCGGCGTCGAATAACCCAGCAGGCCGAGCACTTCTGATTTCCACGCAACCTCGCCGGTGGCCTGCTTGTAGGCCACCACGATGCAGCCCTCCTTGGCCATGGCGGAGACGATTACCAGGTCCTTGTACAGGGAAGGTGCCTGCACCACGCCCCAGCCCGGCTTTTCACCGCCGAAATCGGTGACTAAATTCTTGTTCCACAAGGGTTTGTGCGTCTTGCGGTCGATGCAGTAGAAATGACCCAGCGCGCCCACGGTGTAAACCACGTTGGCGTCGATGGTCGGCGCGGTGCGGGAACCGTCATGACTTACCTCGCCCGGTGCGTCATAGGCAAAATTCCACAGTTCCTTGCCGGTTTGCAGGTCCAGGCAGCGCAGGACGTCCTGCTTCTGATCCACCCGGTCCAGCAGGTAGATCTCGCCGTCCCGCACGGACGGGGATGCGTAGCCCTGCCCGAGCGGCATCGTCCAGAGGACCTTGGGCCCGTCACCGGGCCAGGTGTGCGCCAGACCCGTCTCCGGCGACACGCCGTCGCGCGCGGGCCCCATGAACTGCGGCCAGTCTGCCGCAACTGCGGAATATGCGAAAAGAATCGAAACGGCACACAAAACAGACCATAGAATTCGGAAGGCCGTCGGGGATTTCATGGTTGGCGTTCTCCTTATACAAAACAACGCAACACCTTTGCCGCACAACTTCATACCGTGCGGAACACAAATGATACAACAAACGGGCCGGGAAATAGATTCTTCCGGCCCATTGGATAGCAAACGCCTGTATGCGTGCCCAGGAACGGGGGCAATTCCTGTTGCCGTCTTTGACCATGGGAAGCACGGCAATGTTTCGGAGCGGATCATCGGGGCAGGGGCAGTAGGGTGGGTGGAGTTTCGCAAAGCGGAACGCAACCCACCGTCTTCGTCTTCGTCCATGTCATGCGCCGGGAATGGTGGGTTCCGTGGCGCTTCGCGCCCCTTTACCCACCCTACTGCTTCTACTTCTTCTTAATGACGATGTTGCGGTACCAGGCTTCGCCGTGGTGGTCCTGGAGGGTGATTTTGCCCTTGGCGGGCATCCCGGCGTACGGGACTTTGAACTTGCCGATGGGCTTGGTCATGAGGGCGAAATCGGTGTCGATAACCTTCCAGCCGTTCATGATGACAATGACTTTGCCGCCCTGGACGGAGATGTCGAAGGAGTTCCATTCGCCCGCGGGGCGGCACATGTTGAACATGGGTGAAACCACGTCATAGACCGCGCCGCAGGTGTTCTTGTCGGGCGGATTGCCAAAGTCGTCCTGTACCTGAATTTCAAAGCCGCGGTAGGCGGCACCTTCCGGCTGGGCCCGGAGGAAGACGCCGCTGTTGGAGCCCTTGGCCACTTTGAACTCGACGTGCAGGTCGAAGTCGCCAAACTCCTCGGCGGTGTACCCGGCATAGCGCAGGGGCGATTTGGGGCTGCCAAAGATGTGCAGCACGCCGTCCTTGAGTTCAAAGATGTTGTTCTTGTCGGTCACGTTCTTCCACGCGGCTGCGTGCTGCGCGTCGAGCAGGTTTACCCAGCCGTCCCCGGAGGGGGCGGTCGTGGGGGTGCCCTCGGGAACGGGGGCGGGTTTCTTGTC
>CAZOMH010000360.1:0-5148 GCA_964580415.1 uncultured Nitrospirales bacterium | reverse complement strand
ACACCGACCCGGAAACCACGATTGATCTGCACCGGGGCCTGCCGCCCCTGCGGCGGGAATGGATTCTGGCCCGGGGCGGTGTGGAAGAATTGCCCGGTCCGACCTCCGAGTACCGGCAACGGCGCGATGCGGACGCCGCGCTCGACGCCGTGCGTTTCCCCCATCCCTGCCGCCCGTTGCGCGCCAAAGCAGGGTGCCAAATTACCCAGATGGCCCTGGCGCGCCAGGGTGTCGTCACGCCTGAAATGGAATACGTGGCCCTGCGCGAAAACCACCAGTTGGAACGCTATCCGGAATCGCTCCGACGCCAGCACCCCGGCGCGCCCTTTGGTCCGCCCATGCCGGAGCGCATCACCGCCGAATACGTCAGGGATGAGGTGGCCCGGGGCCGCGCGATCATTCCGGCCAACATCAACCACCCCGAAATCGAGCCGATGATCATCGGCCGCAATTTCCTGACCAAAATAAACGCCAATATCGGCAACAGCGCGCTCGGCAGCACCATTGCCGAGGAAGTGGAGAAGATGGTCTGGGCCATCCGCTGGGGTTCCGACACGGTCATGGACCTGAGCACCGGCGCGAACATCCACGAAACACGCGAATGGATCCTGCGCAACTCCCCCGTTCCCATCGGCACGGTGCCGCTCTATCAGGCCCTTGAAAAGATCGACGGGCGGGTGGAAGACCTGACCTGGGAACTGTACCGGGACACGCTCGTTGAGCAGGCCGAACAGGGCGTGGACTATTTCACCATCCACGCATGCGTGCTGCGCCGGACCATTCCCGACACAGCGGAACGGCTCACCGGCATCGTCAGCCGCGGCGGTTCCATCATGGCCCGCTGGTGTCTGGAGAAGAAGGAAGAAAACTTCCTCTATACCCGTTGGGACGAGATTTGCGACATTCTGGCCGCCTACGACGTGGCCGTGTCTATTGGCGACGGCCTGCGCTCGGGCTCGATCCACGACGCCAACGACAAGGCCCAGTTCGCCGAACTGCACGTGCAGGGCGACCTGACCCGCCGCGCGTGGGAAAAAGGCGTGCAGGTCATCAACGAGGGGCCCGGCCACATCCCCATGCACATGATCAAGGAGAATGTGGACAAGCAGATGGAATGGTGCGACGAGGCGCCTTTCTACACGCTGGGCCCCCTCACCACGGACATTGCGCCGGGGTACGACCACATCACCTCGGCCATCGGCGCGGCCATGATTGGCTGGTACGGCGCCGCCATGCTCTGCTATGTCACCCCCCGCGAGCACATCGGCCTGCCCGACCGCGACGACGTGCGCGAGGGCGTGATCGCCTACAAACTCGCCGCCCACGCGGCCGATCTTGCCAAAGGACTTCCGGGCGCGCAGGTGCGCGACAATGCCCTGAGCAAGGCCCGGTTCGAATTCCGCTGGGATGATCAGTTTGCCCTGTCGCTCGACCCCGAACGGGCGCCCGAAATGCGCGCGCGCAGCTTCGGCGCCGCCGAAGGGGCCGGTGAGGGCCGCTACTGCTCCATGTGCGGACCCAAATTCTGCTCCATGGAAATGACCCGCACCGTGCGCGAATGCGTCAAGAAGGCTGCGGCCGAAGCGGAAGCCGATGCGCATCGGCAGGATTGACATCGACCGGCCCCTCTGCCTTGCGCCGATGGAGGACGTGACAGACCCGCCCTACCGCATGCTCTGTCTGGAGCAGGGCGCGGACCTGCTGTTCACCGAATTCGCCCACTGCGAGGCGGTCACCCGAAATGTGCCGGGCGAATGCCGCAAACTCTATGTGCTGGAAACGGAACACCCCATCGGCGCGCAGCTTTACGGCAGCACCGAAAGCACCATGGAACGCGCCGCAGCCATGGCTTCCGAGGCCGGGGCCGACTTCATCGACCTCAATGCCGGCTGCTGGGTCAAGAAGATCGCCAACCGCGGCGACGGGGCCGGCCTGCTGCGGGACCTCGGAAAATTCGAGGCCGTCGTCCGCGCCGTGATGCGCGGCACCACGCTTCCGGTAACGGTCAAGACACGCCTCGGCTGGGACAAAGACAGCATCGTCATTCTGGACGTTGCCCGTATTGTGCAGGACCTCGGCGTGGCCGCGCTGACCGTCCATTTGCGCACCCGCGCCCAGGGCTACACGGGCGCTGCCGACTGGTCATGGATTGAAAAGATACGCGCCGCCTGCACTATTCCGTTCATTGCCAACGGAGACATCGTTACCCCGCAGGACGCCAAGACCTGCCTCGAACTGGGGGCCGACGGCGTCATGATCGGCCGCGGCGCCATCGCCCGGCCGTGGGTCTTCCGCCATGTGCGCCACTACCTGAACACGGGCGAACTGCTGCCCGAACCGGACCTGAACGAGCGGGTTGAAATCTGCCTGCGCCACCTCGCCATGCACGCCGAATACCGGGGCGTTCCCCGGGGAATATTCTCCTTTCGACGCAACTACGCGGGCTACCTGCGCGGCGTTCCGCACATCGCGCAACTGCGCGCCGAACTGATGACCATGGAGCGGGTCGAGCCGATAGTGGCGCGGCTGCACCGTTTCATGGAAGAATACAGGGAGTGGCGGGAACTGCCGCCGGCGGAACAAGGAGAATCGTAGCCCATGCTTGAGTCCCTCAAGACGGATGTCTGCGCGATGAACCTCGCCCTGGTCGAGGAAGGTCTGGTGACCCAGACCTGGGGCAACGCCAGCGCCATCGACCGCGAGGCGGGACTCGTCGCCATCAAGCCCAGCGGTGTTCCCTATGACGACATGACCCCGGAGAAGATTGTCATTGTCGATCTCGACGGCAGGGCGGTTGAGGGTGATCTCAACCCGTCCGTTGACCTGCCCGCCCATCTGGTTCTTTACAAATCATTCGCGGAAGTCGGCGCGGTGGTTCACACCCACTCCCACTTTGCCACCTGCTTCGCCCAGGCGCGCCGCCCCATACCCTGTCTTGGCACCACCCACGCCGACTATTTCTATGGCGGGGTGCCGGTGACCGACGCGCTCACCTCCGAAGAGGTCGCCGACGGCTATGAAAAGCACATCGGCGACATCATCGTGCGCTGTTTTGCCCGGCGCGATCCCATGGCCTTTCCCGGCGTCCTCTGCGCAGGACACGCGCCCTTCGTCTGGGGACGGGGGCTCATGCAGGCCGTTGAGAACGCCGCCGTGCTCGAGGAACTCGCGCGCATGGCCTTTCACACACTGTTAATCAATCCGGCCGCGGCGCCGTTGGAACCCTATCTGCTTGACAAGCACTTCCTGCGCAAGCATGGCCAGGGCGCCTATTACGGACAAAAGGGCTGAACACAACCAGGGGGTAATGCAGATGGAACGTATCAGAGTGGCCGTGGTCATGGCCGGCGGATCGGGAGAACGATTCTGGCCCCTGTCGCGGCGAAGCACGCCCAAACAGCTTCTACCGCTCACCGAGTCGGGGCAAACCCTGCTTCAGGAGACCGTGGAACGCATTGAGGAAGTCATCCCCCCCGAGCGCGTCCTCATCATCACCTCCGCCCAAATCCGTGACGCGGCGGCGGCGGCATGCAGCGTGCCCGGCGCAAACGTGCTCGCCGAACCCTGCAAGCGCAACACGGCCGGGTGCCTCGCATTCGCCGCAGCACACATTCTGGCACGCTTCGACGCGCCCCCCGACCAAATCACCATGACCGTGCTGACGGCGGACCACCGTATCGGCGATGCGGATGCATTCCGCAACTGTGTCTGTGCCGCCCTTGAAACGGTTGAGCGCCAACCCTCGCTCGGCGTTATAGGGATCGCCCCCACACGCCCGGAAACGGGATATGGCTACATCGAACTCCCGGAAGATGCGGCTCCGGCGTTCATCTCGCCCGAAGGCGTCGGGGTCTACCCCGTGCTCCGCTTCCACGAGAAACCCGACGTGAAAACGGCCGCCGAATTTGTGGACTCGGGCCGCTACCTGTGGAATAGCGGCATGTTCTTCTGGACACTGTCCACATTCCTGGCGGAATTGGGACACGCCAGCCCCGACCATGCCGCCGCAGTTGCGGCCATGACCGCGGCCCTGCGCGGCAATGACGCACCCGGCGTGGAGGCGGCATTCGCCGCCATGACCAATATCTCCATCGACTATGCCCTCATGGAAAAGGCCCGCAACATCGTGATGGCCCGCGGGGACTTTGAATGGGAAGACATCGGTTCCTGGGAAGCCGTCAGCCGCATCTTCCCGCAAGACCGGAACGGCAACGTGGTCAACGGCGAGGCGGTGCTGATTGACGTGCGCGACAGCGTCGTCTTCAAGACCCCCGGTGCCGCGGATATTGCCGTGGCCACGCTGGGGGTCGACAACCTTGTCGTCGTTGTCACCGCCGACGCGGTGCTCGTCATGCCCCGCGACCGTGCCCAGGACGTGCGCAAAATCGTTGAGGAATTGCGCAACAGGAACAGTGACCGGTTGTAGGGTAGCGCGGATCTTATAGGGTGCGTGCAGTGCTGCAAGGCAGCACGGAACGCACCATGCCGGCGCTCCCAGTCAAGACGGTGCGCTCCGCTTCGCTTCGGGCACCCTACGCACTCACGGCCTCGCGGCGTTGTAATCCACGGTCTGGAAACGCCCGTCGTCAAGTCGGCGCGCCAGAATGTAGAGGTAGTCGCTGAGCCGGTTTGCAAAGATCAACAGGTCTTCGCAGGCGAACTCGGGCATGGCCTCATGGAGCGCCACCAGACGCCGCTCAAAGGTTCGCGCCACCGTGGCCGTCACATCCGCCGTGGCCGCCGCCATGTTTGAAGCCGAGACGATAAACGCATGCGGCAGGGGGGTCATCTGTTCCAGCCGGTCCTGCTCGGCCTCAAGCTTGGCGAGATGGTCGGGGCCGACTTTGCCCGGGTGGGCCGCATGGCGGCTCCACACGGGGTCGCTGATTTCCGCGCCGGCCACGAAACACAGATGCATGAGCCACCAGACGAAGGCGGCATGCCGCTCGGCACCCGCCGGATTGCGGTCCACTATCGCCAGCCGCAGCATGGCCAATTGCGCGCGCAATGAGTCCAGCGCGCCGCTCGCCTCCACAACCGGATGGTTCTTGGACAACATTTCCCCGCCAAGGATGCGGGTTGTGCCGTCGTCGCCGGTTTTCGTCGTTACCTGTGATTTCATTCTATTCTCCCTGCCCGATTTCCACG
>CAZOMH010000359.1:0-5150 GCA_964580415.1 uncultured Nitrospirales bacterium | reverse complement strand
CCGCAGCCAGACCGACACGGAAGTAATCGCCCACCTGGTCGACAAGTACTACAAGGGCGACCTGTTCGCCGCCGTCCAGCGCGCGCTGAAGGACTGCGAAGGCGCGTACGCCATCGGCGTCATCTACAAGGACAATCCGGACGTGCTCGTGGCCGCGCGCCACGGCAGCCCGCTCATCGTCGGCCTGGGCGACAACGAGGGCTACATCGGCTCCGACGTCCCCGCCATCATGAAGTACACGCGCAACGTCATCTACATCGAGAACGGCCAGGTCTGCGAGATCACCCGCAAGGGCGTGCGCATCGAGGACATCGACGGCAAGCCGGTGCAGATGGAAGTCAAGACGGTGGAGTGGGACGATGCGGCGGCCGAGAAGGAAGGCTATCCGCACTTCATGCTCAAGGAAATCCACCAGCAGGCCGCCGTGCTGCGCAACACCCTTGCCGGCCGCGTCGATGAAAACTCCGGCGCCGTGCGCCTGACCGACATGAACATCTCCCTCGACGAGTTGAAGGCCTGCAACAAGATATTCATCGTGGCCTGCGGAACGGCATGGCACGCCGGCATGGTCGGCAAGTTCCTCATTGAGAAGTTCGCCAAGGTGCCGGTCGAGCTGGACCTGGCCTCCGAATTCCGCTACCGCGACCCGATCATCCCGGCCCACAGCATCATGATCCCCGTGTCCCAGTCCGGCGAAACGGCCGACACGCTTGAAGCCATCCGCATCGCCAAGAGCCGCGGCGCCCAGGTGGCCGCCATCGTCAACGCGGTGGGCTCCTCCGTGGCCCGCGAGTCGCACGGCGTCGTCTACCAGCAGGCCGGTCCGGAAATCGGCGTCGCCTCCACCAAAGCCTACACCTCGCAGTGCATGGCGTTCGCCCTGTTCGCCATATGGCTCGCCGAAACCCGCGGCGTCATGGACAAGACCACGGTCAAGGAAATGATTGCGCACCTGCGCGCCGTTCCCGGCAAGGTCGATGAGATACTCAAGGATCAGACGAAGATCAAGGAACTGGCGAACCGCCCCGAATACCGCGATGCCGTCGGCTGCTTCTACCTTGGCCGCAATGTCAACTTCCCGTCGGCCCTCGAGGGCGCGCTTAAGTTGAAGGAAATCAGCTACATACACGCCGAAGGTTACGCCGCCGGCGAGATGAAGCACGGCCCCATCGCCCTCGTCACCGAAACCTTCCCGGTGATTTGCGTCGCCGTCAAGGGCGACACCTACGACAAGATGGTGTCCAATATCCAGGAAATCGCGGCGCGCAAGGGCCTTATCGTCAGCGTGGCGACGGTCGGCGACGAAAGCATCAAGGCGCACAGCAAAGACGTTATTTACGTCCCCGAGTGCTTTGAAGCCTTCAGCCCGATCCTGGTGGCGGTGCCGCTCCAGCTCCTCGCCTACTACATCGCCGTCAACCGCGGATGCGATGTTGATCAACCGCGAAACCTGGCGAAGAGTGTGACAGTCGAATAGCGAGTTTACGCAAGTGTGACCGAGAGGCAGCACAAGTTGTAAATTACGGCGCGCCGGAATGTAGTACTAGTTCCGGCGCGTCGGCTTTTTTTGCGGGGGCAACCCCAAATGCCGGATTTCTGCCAGAATTGGCACAGACCCCGGCAAGTCTTGGGAAAGCACCCGAGACCGGGCGGGGCATAACTGGGCAATTTCGGAACAGATGACGATATGGATGAAACGCTTATAGCGGCCATGACCGACATCATTGGGAACGAGGTGCATCCGGACGAGATAGTTCTTTTTGGCTCGCGCGCCCGCGGTAATGCCCGGCCGGGCTCCGATTTCGATTTTCTCGTTGTGGTGCCCAATTCCGAAGAAGCACTGCGGCATCGCCGCCAAATTACGGGAAATCTCTATCGCAGCCTGGCATCCTATCCGGTGTCCAAGGATATTCTTGTGTACACCCGCGGGGAAGTGGAGCATTGGGGCGGGGTTAGCGGCCACGTTGTGGCCACGGGCCTGTGGGAGGGCAGACGCCTTTATGCCCGGCCATGAACTGGCGCAAACGCTGCTTCAGGCCGCCGAAAGCGACCTGAAGGCGCTGAAAAACATGTCAAATCCCGACGCTTTCGATGACCGTGTGTTTGAATTCCACGCACAGCAGGCGACGGAAAGGCGCTCAAGGCATGGTTGCACTTCCTTGCCGGAGAGCATCCATTCACGCACGACCTGAGCCTGCTCCTGCATCTTCTCGAAGTTCGTGGTGCGGAAGTGTCGCCGTGGTGGGAGTTTCTCGAACTCAGCGGGTATGCCGTGAGATTTCGCTACGAGATGTTCCCCGAAGCGGGAATATCCGTTGGATCGCACACTGCTTGCAGGCAAAGTTGGCGAGTTGGTAGGGCAGGTCGGGGAACTCCTGGGCAGGCCCGTCGAATAGAACCCAATTTCGGGGCTCTGTATTGGGATGCCCAATACGCTGTACTTGCCTAAATCCGCGTCGGCATTGTCCCCTGCTCCGCGCGCTGTTTCCAGGATAAGAGGTTCTTCCGGATGCCGTCGGCCCCTTTGATGTCGGGGCGATGTTCCAGACAGGCCGTGAGGGCATTGCGCCATGCGGCGTTGTACAGCATTCCCGTCGTTTGCATGCGCATGCGGAATTTCCACGATTCCCCTGCCCGAAACCCTGCCGACCGCGAAAGATACTGCCGGGCTTTCCCCATGTCGCCCTGTGCCAGGGCCGCAATCCCGATGATCTCGTCGCTGCCCGGAACATCCTTTCCGTCCGCGCGTGAACAAACTTCCTCGGCCCACCTCGCGGCCTCGGCCCAGCGTTGCTGAGCCAACGCCATCTTTGCCATGACCATGCCAATCCCGGCAAAGAGATGCTCATCCGCCGCGTCGCGCAATGCTCCCAGGCGGTCCAACCGTTGTGCAGCGGATGGGGCGTTCGGATTCCCGGGCTGCACATACAATGTCGCGACAACGGCTTCGCACAGGGCGCTGTCTTGGAATGTTGCGACGGCCCGCATCAGGAACCGCTCCGCTTCGTCCCAGTCCTCCGGTTCAACATGGTACGCGGCAATGAACAACGCACGCGCAGGCACATCCGCCTGTTCCATGCGCTGCCGCCAGACGGTCAACAGTGCTTCTTTGGACGGTGTGTCCAGCAGCCCCATACTGGTCCGCGAAAAAGCAATCAGCACCGGCGAGGACGGGCGTTCCTCCACAAACCATTGGAGGCAGGAGGCAAGTTCGGTGCGGTGGACGGAGGATTTCCCGGCATTTCTCGACAGCCACCCCAACCGCCGTGCCCGGGCAAGCACGTCAACCGCTTCCGGAAGGGCTTTGCCTGCCCGTGCCATTGCGCGGCCTTCCCGGTAGGCCTGAACCACGTCCCAACTCATGTGTTCACCGCCCTCCTCTGCATCGAAAGGCATTCCCCTTTCGGCAGCACGATCACTATAGCACAGCGTTGGGAACGCCGGCACCCGTCCTCCCGAAGGATATATGAGAGACGAAATTCAAGACGGCTGATTCTAGGGCAAGAGCCCCAACCCGCGGCCCCATGGACTTTATGGACTAGATTCCAAGCCACCCATCGGGTTAAGTCCACCCCGCCCGTGGTGTCCACCGTGCCAGTGGTTTGAAAATGCCTGCCTGAACGAACTGCCGTTTCTGCAAGCATCGCGTTTGTTACGGGTGCATACTGAATATAAAAGCGCGGCCGGGAACCGCTGGGTTCCCGGCCGCGCGAGTGCGTCGTAATATTTGTCCGCCTTACAGGATTTCGGCGATCTGGACGGCGTTGGAGGCGGCACCCTTGAGCAGGTTGTCGGCGACAATCCACATGTCGAGCGCGCTGGCGTGGGACAGGTCTTCGCGGATGCGGCCGACGAAGGTGTCGTACTGGCCCGCGGCGTTGACGGCGAGCGGGTAGAGCTGGTTGGCCGGGTCGTCCTGCACGATGACGCCGGGGGCGTTGCGCAGCAGTTCGCGGGCCTGATCGGCGGTCAGCTTCTTCTCGGTCTCGACGTTTACGGATTCACTGTGGCCGGTGAACACGGGCACACGGACGGTGGTCGCGGTGACCATGATGCCCTGGTCGCCGAGTATCTTCTTGGTCTCGTTGACCATCTTCATCTCTTCGCTGGTGTAGCCGTTGTCTTCAAACGCGCCGCTCTGCGGAATCTGGGGAATCACGTTGAACGCGATCTGGTACGGAAACACCTTCGGCGGGTAGGCCTCGCCGTTTACGAGCGCACGGGTCTGTTCGCGCAGTTCGTTAAGCGCGGCGCTGCCGGCACCGGACACCGCCTGGTAGGTGGACACGACGACGCGCTTGATCTTCGCTGCGTCATGCAGCGGCTTGAGCACAACGACCATCTGGATGGTCGAGCAGTTCGGATTGGCGATGATGCCCGTGTGCCACTTCAGGTCGCCCGGGTTTACTTCGGGCACCACAAGCGGCACGGTCGGGTCCATGCGCCAAGCGCTGGAATTGTCGATGACCACGCAGCCGGCCTTTGCGGCCGACGGGGCAAAGCGCTTGCTGGTGCCGCCGCCGGCACTGAACAGCGCAATGTCGACGCCGTCAAAGGAGTCGTCAGCAAGCACCTCGACGGGGATTTCCTCGCCCTTGAACGTCAAAGTTCGGCCCTTCGAGCGCTCGGAAGCCAGAAGCTTGATCGATTTGACCGGGAAATTCCGGTCTTCAAGCACCCGCAACATCTCCCGGCCCACCACACCCGTGGCGCCGGCCACTGCCACAACTTTGCCGCTCATCGTAGGGCTCCTTGTCCATTAACGCTGACCTTGTTCCCCGGGCGCGCCGCACGGCGCGCGGGGGATACACCTGTCCCCCGGCCGCTGCCGCGTCACTACCGGGGGAAAACGGGAAAAACCCTTTGAAAGGGTCCAGTATTGTACCCTATTTTCAGTTTGAATGTCGAGATTTTTGCCCGGCAGCACTGCCGCGCGCCGTGTTGACAGCGGGCGCGGGGGGCGGTATGCTTCGTGCGGCCACCGCCGCGCGGCGTCCATAAGCGCGGCATCTTCTTCCCCACACAGTGCGGAGTCTGGCATGATTCTTGGCGTGATGAGCGACACCCACGGCAACGTGCGCCTGATGCACCAGGCGGCGGACCTGCTCCGCGAACAGTTCGGCGCCGGGGTGATCATTCATCTCGGCGAC
>CAZOMH010000358.1:0-5151 GCA_964580415.1 uncultured Nitrospirales bacterium | reverse complement strand
CGCTACGATGCCCAAAGCGAACTGCCCGGTTGGGACACCGTCTCCCGTAATGACGCCGACTGGGAAACCGCGGTGGCCGCGGAACCGCCCATGGTTGCCCTTTGCGCCGCGATGCTCGAACCCAACCGCATCACGCAGACTATCCCGCCCGTTGACATCTCGAAGAAGGGCAACAATGACTACCTCATTGATTTCGGCCGCAACCTGACCGGCATGATCGATTTCCGCCTGAAGGGCACCCCCGGCGAACCGGTGCGGATGCAGTTCATCGAACGGTGGGACGAGAAGGAGGGCGAGTGGGTCGATTTTGGCCAGCGCGATGAATACATCCCGCGTTCAAAGGGTGAAGAGGTCTTTCGAAACCAGTTCAACTACCATGCCTTCCGCTATGTCAAGGTTTCCGGACTCGCCAGGCCGCCCAAGTCCGGCGATATCAGGGCGCTCTTCCTGCGAACAGACTACGCGCCGCGCGGCTCTTTTGAGTGTTCGAACGAACTGTTGAACAGCATCTACAAAACCACCCTGTACACCTTCGACTGCGTCACGGCAGGCGGTGTGTCGGTGGACTGCCCGCACCGGGAACGCCTCGGGTACGGCGGCGACGGGCAAATCACGAGCAAGACGGCCCTGTATGCGTTTGACCTCGGCGCGCTCTACACGAAATGGCTCGGCAATTGGCGCGACGTTCAGGACCCGCAGACCGGGTGTCTTCCCAACATCGCGCCAAGACCCCACGATGCGGGCGGCGGCCCGACCTGGGGGGCCATCTCCGTGATGCTGCCCTGGGACATGTACCTGCATTACGGCGACCGGCGGGTGCTGCAGGACAATTATGCAATGATGAAACAGTACATGGCCTTCCTCGATTCGAAATCGGAAAACGGACTGCTCAAGCCCTACGGCCACAAGGACTACGGTTTCCTGGGGGACTGGGTGGCGCCAGATCATGACCAGGGCACGGGCCCCTGGTCGCCCGGGGAATGGCGCACTTTCTTCAACAACTGCTTTTACGCCCACGTGGCCGACCATGTGTCCAAAGTGGCCGCTGTGCTTGACGAGAAACAGGACGCCGCGCATTATGCGGAACAGGCCAACGCGATTCGGCGGGCCACCCACGAACGCTGGTTCAAACCCGAAGCCAACAGCTATGTGGACGGCGGGCAGGCCTATCTTTCCTTTGCCCTGTTATCCGGCGTTGTGCCGGAAAACCTGCGGCCCGCGGTACTCAAGAATCTTGGGCGGACTATCGTCGAAACGAACAAAGGCCACATCGACACCGGCATGCACGGCTCCATGTTCCTCCTGCGTTGCCTGAACGACGAACGCCGGGACGACCTTGTTTACCTTATGGCCAACCAGAAAACCTACCCGGGCTGGGGATACATGCTCGAACAGGGTGCCACAACCCTGTGGGAACGGTGGGACGGGGAACGGTCACGGATTCACAGTACCCTGCTTGCCGCCGGGGAATGGTTTCCGCGCGGGCTGGGAGGCATCAAGCCGGATCCGGCCCTGCCCGGTTTCAAGCACATACTGCTCCAACCGCGTCCCGTGGAGGGGCTGGCCTGGGCCCGTGCGGGCTATGACACCATCCGGGGCCCGGTAACGAGCGAATGGCGCCGCGACGGACAGACACAGAAGTTTGAGATCGATATCCCCGCGAATACGACCGCTTGCCTGAGTCTTCCCGTGGCGGACAATGCCAAAGTGACGGAAAGCGGCCACCCCGCAACGGAGGCCCAAGGCGTCCGACTGGTCAAGTCTGAAACTGGTCTGGCCTCCTATGAAATCGATTCAGGCAAATACACCTTCATGGTCACGGCGCAATGAGCCGCATGCGTCATGTTCGGTGTCCTGTTTTGGACGGCGCACGGAAACCGGATCGACCAAACCGGGAATTGATTGGCAAATTGCCCTGACAGGGGGCAGAAGTGATAATATTATACGGGCACGTTCGTTAGAGGGGGCGTGTGACCGACTTTGGCACCAAGGAGCGCGCATGAAAAGAGCACTGTTGGCCCTACTGCTTGGCACGTACGTTGGCATCGCCCATGCCGAACAATCGCAACCGCTGGTGCTCGTCAAGGCCATTTCTCTCGATGGCGTTGACGGTCGCATTGACCACTTGTACGCCGACCCCGCAAACGACCGCCTTTATGTCGCCGCGCTCACCAACGACTCCCTTGAGGTTATCGATCTTAAGCTGGGCAAACGGGTGCGCTCGGTGAGGGGCCCCGGCGGCCCCCAGGGCATAACCGTTCTCCCCGACTCCCACGAGGTTGTTGTCGCCAGCGGCGAGGACGGTGTTTTTCGGCTCTTCGACGCCACGCTGAATCTGGTTCGTTTCATCAACGAACTGGAGGACGCCGACAATGTCCGCTACGACAGCACTTCCAAACATGTCTACCTCGGCTACGGCAAGGCCATTGCCGCCATAGACCCCAAAGGCCCGAGCAAGATTTCGGAAATCGCCCTTGACTCCCATCCGGAATCCTTTCAGGTGGAAAAGGACGGCAACAGCATTTATGTGAACCTTCCCGAAACCCATGAGGTTGTCGTCTGCGACAAAAACACCAATCAGGTGACCGCCCGCTGGGAACTGGCCGACGTGCGGGACAATTTCCCCATGGCGCTTGACGAAAAAAACCACCGCCTGTTCATCGTCTCCCGAAATCCGGCCAAGCTGCTCGTTTACGACACAAACTACGGCTCCTACATCGGCAGGGTGGATTGCGCGGGCGACGCAGATGATGTCTATTACGACGCCGAACGCAAGTTCATCTATATCACCGGCGGGCAGGGATACATTACCGTTGTGAGCGAGGAAGACCCGTATCTGTTCAAGATGGTTGCCACGATCCCCTCGGCCGCCGGCGCGAGAACCTCCTGTTTCGACCCCACCACAGGCACCCTCTATGTGGCCGTGCCGCACAGGCGCAGACAACCGGCCGAAATCTGGGTGTACAGGGCGCGCCCCTGACAAAGGCACCCGCCCCGCATATGCCTGGGAGTTGTCTTCATTTCCGCGCTCCGGGATAATACCGCATTCTCTCTGGAAAGGATTGACCAATGAACTTCAAAATCCTCCTGCTGGCGGCGGCAATCGCATCGACACTCGGCGGCGTCGCCCGCGCGGCCGATTCCCCCCAGTTCCGCGGTCCCAACCGGACGGGTGTCTTTGAAGAGAAAGGGCTCCTGAACGCCTGGCCCGAAGGCGGACCGGCCGTGTCCTGGACCGCCAAAGGCCTCGGCAGGGGGTATTCCTCCGTCGCCGTGGCCGGGGGCAGGGTCTATACGACCGGCATGCGCGAGGACCAGACCGGACTGATCTTTGTGTTCGACGAAAATACGGGCGCGCCGGAACAGGCCGTCCCTTACGGCAAGGAGTCGGTGGAGGAACAGGCCCCCGGTTCGCGCGCCACACCAACCATCGACGGAAACCGACTTTACCTTATGTCGGGACTTGGCGTGCTCTATTGCTTTGACACCGCAAAGAATGAAACGGTCTGGGAGGCAAACGTGCTGGACCGCTTCGGCGCCAAAAACATCACGTGGCAGTTGGCCGAGTCGGTCCTGATCGACGGAGACAGGGTCATTTGCACGCCCGGCGGCACTGAAGCACTTGTGGCCGCGCTGAACAAAAACACCGGGGAAACGGTCTGGACGGCAAAGCTGCCCGACGACCGGGCTTCCTACTGCACACCGATTATCGCCAACCACAACGGCCACCGCATTCTTCTGACCGGCACCGCCAGGAACATCATCGGCGTGGACCCCGATTCGGGAAAGCTGCTGTGGTCGTTCGCCCACAAGGTGCCCTGGGACATTCACGCCGTCACCCCTGTCTACGGCGCCGGATTGGTGTACTACACGGGCGGTGACGGCGTGGGCGGCGGTGCCCTCGAGTTGTCTCCGGACGGCTCCTCCGTCACCTCCAAGTGGACCGACACCACGCTGGACTGCCTGCACCACGGTGTCGTTCTCGTGGACGGATACCTCTACGGGACCGGCTACAAGAGCGGCGGCAAACTCGTATGCCTCGAAATGGCGACGGGAAAGGTTATGTGGACCAGCAAGGAGGTCAGGGAGGGGATGACCGTGGCCGCCGACGGGATGCTTTATGTGTATGAGGGACCCAAGGCCGGAACGGTCAACCTCGTCAAAGCCTCCCCCGCGGGCTTTGAACGCGCCGGACGCTTCACCGTGACCGAGGGTGCCAACCAGCATTGGGCCCACCCCGCCATTGCAAACGGCCGACTCTACATCCGTCACGGTGACGCGCTTGTCGCCTATGCCGTAAGCGCAAAATAGTCCGCATTCTCGATCACGCGGCGGACAGACCGGTCACCATTCATGCCCCTCCGGTAACGGGCCCGGGGGCAAGGGCGCATTGATCCCGCACATATCCTTGATCGCCTCGCCGGCGAGAATAAACCCGGCAACAGGCGGCACAAACGAAATGCTTGCCGGTATTTGACGCTTTTCAGCGCATTTGCGGCCGTTGTCGCTGGTGCATACGCAGCCCCTCTTGCAGGTCAGCACCGCTGCTTCCAACGGCTTCCGCGGGGTCTCTTCTGAAAACACCACCTTCAGCCGGGTCACGTTTCGCTTCCGCAGTTCGCTGCGCATGACCCGCGCCAGCGGGCAATTCTTTGTTTGGAACAAATCGGCCACCGCGAATTTCGTCGGGTCCAGTTTGTTCCCCGTCCCCATGCAACTGATGACCGGAATATTCCTCTTGAAACAATATTCAACCAGCGCGATCTTTGCCGTAATCGTGTCGATGGCATCGATCACATAATCCACACTGCCGTCGATGAACTCGCCAATGTTCTCCGCGCCAATGCACATGCGGCGTGCGTCCACGTCAATCTTGCGGTCAATATCATGCACCCGCGCCTTCATCACCTCCACCTTCTCCTCCCCGACCGTCGCGAGGGTCGCGTGCAACTGCCGGTTGATGTTCGTCAAACACACCGTGTCGTCGTCCACAATAAGCAGATGCCCCACCCCGCACCGCGCCAACGCCTCCACCGCCCAACTCCCCACGCCGCCGATACCCAGCACCGCCACCTTTTTCTCCCGCAAGATATCGAGGCATTCCCTGCCTATGAGCAGCTCCGTACGGGATAATGCATGTTGTCTGGGCAT